>CANMSW010000108.1 GCA_947500275.1 Bacteriovoracaceae bacterium
CCTTGTGGCCTCTCGTAAGGAGGCAGAGGTTGACCACTTCGAACGTCCGAAGCGATCCCGAGGAGCCAGTCCCGAATAACAGGATCAATCGCTTCCCGAGTGGTCCCTCCGAGCGAAGCGCTTTTCAAAGTCTCGACTGAATCATTCACGGCGCCGGCGCGGGCATAAGCATCAGCTAGATTATAAAGCGCGATCACTCGGGCTTCCCCAGTTGAGACGAGCGACGCCCGCCTAAAATACTGGGTCGAGTCCCGTAGCTTCGCCCCTTCCATCAAGATTAACCCCATCAACATCAGGGCTGACTGATCTTCGGGATCTTCCTGAAGGTGATCCCTCAGAACCCCCTCAGCAAGTGAACGATCCCCTTGCGTGAGGTACCAGCGGGCGCGAATTTGAGCGATCTCACGATTCGTCTCCGTGCCGGCGCGCGCAGGCGAGGCCATCGAAATAGCCGCGAAGCAGAGGACGATTGACGTCCACTTCAAGAATAAGTTTGGTCTGCTAGAAAGCGCCCGAGATCCGATCATGATCGATATCAATAGTCTCAGCCGGATCAAACCGTTCGTCAACTTCGGATCGAGATCTCGAGCTCAATCAAAGAACCTTCTCCGTGAATTCTCCGTCCACGAAGCTGTAGATCTTCTTCTGTCCGTCGACTTCCGTCTCGACATTCACAGGACGGCGCCAGATCTCGGACAATGCGGTCATAGTCTCCCGGGTCCAACGTCCATCGAGATCTATGCCCTGGTGACGATGCCACAACAGGAGCTCACCTTTGTTGTGATAATTTCCATCCGTCACGTACATCATGGGTTGCCCACGATTCGATATTTGAAACAGCAACTTCTCTTTCACTTTTTTGAAATCGCGATCCTGGATTTCGTACTGATTGGTCCTGCGATTGAACCCATAGGTGTAAAGCTGGAACCTTTCGACGAACTCCTCAGTCAGGTACTCATCGATGAAGGTCACATCATTACAGACCCGTCTGACTTCGAAAATCTTCTGGCGTCCCAGCCCGAGCTTCCGATCCCAACGATCGCGCTCCACCATATTGTCACACTCGTCCCACTCTTTACCGAATCGACCCCGATTCCAACGGTCCTCGATATCCCGAAAGAGCTCAATCCCAACTTTATACGGGTTAATTCGCCCGGGTGCCATGGCCAGGGTGCCCGCGTGCGCGTCGGCGAAATCGATCACTTCGCTATCTTTCAGTGCCTTCTGCGTCATGATTTTCGAATGCCAGTAGCTGGCCCAGCCTTCGTTCATGATCTTCGTCTGCCACTGAGGAGCGAAGTAATAGGCCTCGTCCCGCACAATCGACAACACGTCGTACTCCCAGTCCTCGAGCGGCGCGTTTTCAAGCAAGAAAGCTAGCACATCTTTCATCGGCTCGGACGGATAACGTCTCGCCTTGCGGGCCTGATCCTCAGCCTTGCGCTTCTGCTCCTCAAGGAACTCGGGCGGATTGATATACTTATCCATGTACTGGCGATCCGTCTTCAATCGCCCGCGTGCCCCCGTGGCAGCGCCATCCCCCTCTTCTTTCGGGTCCTTCGACTTTGTCCCGACGAAGGGAAGAAAGGGATCAATGAGGTCTTCTAGCGCCAGGCAACGATCGATGAAGTTCTCGACCGTATCCTGCCCATAGCGGTCCATGTAATCCCGAATCCGCACGGCGTGATTCGCCATCGTATCGAGCATTTTACGATTCGTTTTTGAGAACCAGATGTTATTTTTAAAGAAATCGACGTGACCGTACACGTGCGCCATCACCGTCTTCTGATCGACCATGCTATTGGCCTTCATCAGATACGCATACGAGGGATCCGTATTGATCACCATCTCGTAGATCTTCTGAAGGCCCCAGGTATATCCTTTCGAGAGCTGGTCGTAATCCATGCCAAAGCGCCAGTGCGGGTAACGAACTGGAAAGCCCCCCAAGGCGGCGAGCGAGTTGATCTGCTCGGCGTCTACCATCTCAAAAATGACTTCAAAGCAATCCAGACCGTAACCCCGGGCATACCCCTGAATCTCGTCGCGCACTCGAGCAAGTTCAGGAGTCAGGTCGCTACTGGTAAATTCCGTTCCGCTTCCTCGCGACATCGTACCGCCCCCTTTACTTGCCTTTGCCCAAGAAATCCTTGATCGACTGCAGGATTCCTTCCTTATTTTCGACCTTCGACAAGATCACTGAGTCGTGTTTTTCGCCGAAGTGTTCTTTCAGGTCTTTGTAGAACTGACCTGAACCATACCGAGACTCGACCTGGCCATAGCAAAATACATTCGTCTCGTGCAGGAGCTGCTTCTCGAGAAGCTCCAGACAGAGTTTGGTGTCCTCACCCGACCAGTTGTCGCCGTCCGAGAAATGGAAGGGATAGATATTCCATTCCGACGGCGGATAGTCGGTCTCGATGATCTTCTGGCAGAGCTTATAAGCACTAGAAATCAGCGTCCCGCCGCTTTCACGGGTCTTAAAAAAGGTCTCTTCATCCACTTCGCGCGCTGTGGCGTCGTGAATAATATAACGGGTTTCAATCCCCTTATATTGAGACCGCAACCAAGTATCGATCCAAAAAGCCTCGGTGCGGACAATCTCTTTTTGCTCGTCGCCCATCGAACCCGAGACATCCATCATGTAGATAATGACGGCGTTGTTCTCGTGGCGAACATCACTTTTCCAGGACCGATATCGCATATCGGACCGAATCGGTACGATCACGGGCTTCTCGGGATTGTAGACGCCCGAAGAAATCTGCCGACGGAGCGTCTCCCGAAAAGTCCGCTTGAAGTGCCGGAGCGAGTTCGGTCCCTGATGGGAGATGCTGGTGTATTTATCAACTTTCGACTTGAGAGTTTTATGGCCGCGCGGCTCGATTTTCGGGAGTTCGAGTTGCTCACCCAGAATTTCCGCCAGTTCTTGGAGCGTGAGATCGACTTCGAGCTGGTGGTCACCCGCCTGATTTCCTGCCTCCCCTTCGCCTGGCTGCGGTTCACCCTGACCGAGTGGATCACCCGGTTCGCCGTCCCCCTGCCCCACTCCACCGGAATCTTTATCGCCAAAACGAAACCGAGGGATCTCGATCTGCGGAATGGGAATCGTGACCTGCTCTTTCCCCTTTCGACCGATCATCTCGCCGTGAGTCACGTACTTCTTCAGGTTCTCTTTGATCTTTCCTTTGACGATATTCCTGAATCGCGCGTGATCTCGCTTGATATTATAGAGCATGAGTGGCCCCCGGTGGACAATCTCCCTTCATGCGCTGAGCACGAAGGGAGATCGCAAATTGAGCACAACTTCGAGCAGGACCCCTCACTGACGCTTCTTCACGTCTCCGCGAGCAAAGATACTGGCTACAAAGTTCAGCACATCGGTCGAACAGATTTCGCAATAACCGTAGTTCTTAATCAAACGAGTTTTCACGACGTCAATTTTTTCCTGCGTGCTTCGATCGACGACATTCGAAACCAAGGACGTGAGCTTGATCGTATCCTTCTGATCCTCGAAAAGCTTGAGTTCGAGCGCCTTGTGGAGCCGTTCGTTCGTCTTATAATCGAACATCCGGCCTTCAATCGCCAGCGCGCCGATGTAGTTCATGACTTCACGACGGAAATCATCTTTACGACTCTCGGCAATCTCAATCTTCTCTTCGATCGAACGCATGAGCCGCTCATCTGGCTCCTCGTCCATCCCCGTGTACTTGTTCTTCACCTTCTCGCGTTGCGTGTAGGCTTTGACGTTATCGATGTAGTTGGCACAAAGCTTCGTGATGGCATCTTCGTCTGCAGAAATCGCACGCTGAACTTCGTTTTTGACGATGTCCTCGTACTCCTGCTTCACGACGGCGAGCATCTCGCGATACTCCTTGCGCTTGTCATCACTTCCAATCAGAGCGTGATTCTTAAGCCCGCCATCCAGCTCATTCATGACCATGAACGGATTCACGCACCCAATTTCACCATTCTTGTCATTCACCAGCGCGTTGGAGATTTTGTCCTGCACATAACGTGGACTGATCCCTTCTAAGCCCTCGCGAACGGCTTCTTTACGAAGCTCTTTCACGTTGTCTTCGGTATAACCGGACAAGGACTTTCCGTCATAGAGCTTCAACTTCTGCAGTAACGACAGGTTCGCCTTCTTCGGCTGCTCCAATCGAGTCAAGATCGCCCACATTGCCGCCACTTCGACCGTGTGCGGAGCAATGTGTTTTCCTTTGATCTTCTGCGAGTTGAAATCCTTCTGATAGATCTTGGTCTCTTCTTTAAGCTTAGTGATATAAGGAATGTCGATCTTAACGGTTCGATCCCGCAAAGCTTCCATGAATTCGTTGTTCTGAAGCTTTTTGAATTCTGGTTCGTTCGTATGCCCCAGAATCACTTCATCGATATCGGTTTGCGGAAACTTTTTAGGCTTAATCTTGTGTTCCTGCGAAGCGCCCAAAAGGTCATACAAGAACGCCACATCGAGTTTCAGAACCTCAATGAACTCCACGATACCGCGGTTGGCGACGTTGAATTCCCCATCGAAATTAAAGGCGCGAGGGTCTGAATCCGAGCCATATTCGGCGATCTTCCGGTAATTGATGTCTCCGGTCAGCTCTGTCGAATCTTGGTTCTTCTCATCTTTGGGCTGGAACGTACCGATCCCGATCCGATCTTTCTCAGACAGGAGCATCCGCTCGACCCGAACGTGATTCAACACCTTCAACCAGTCACCCTTGTAATGCTTCAGAAACTCGCGAAACACGAAGCGACTTGCAGGATCCAGATCCCCGGTAATATTCACTTTGTAAGCTGATTTATTGCCGCGGTTAATTTCATCCAAAATCTTGCTACGAAACTCAGCCGGCACCAGTTTCAAGGGGTCTTCATTCATCGGAGAGCGCATCTCCTTCTGATTCCCAAGAATGTGGCCAAATTTCCCTTCGGCATCAATCCAGCGGAAGGTGTACATCGCGCCAGCGTCGGTGCGTGAATAACCTTCGACCCCTTTCTTCAGAAGGCGCGCAATGGTCGACTTCGCGGAACCGACCGGTCCGTGCAAAAGAAGCACACGCTTCTCGGTTCCGTATCCGAAGGCTGCTGACTTGAAGAAATGCACCAGCTTCATCAGGGGTACATCAAGACCAAAAACACCGTCCTTACCGTGATCAATCGGATCGTCGAAGAACTTATATCGCACGATGGATTTCTTATACTCCACGTAGGAGCTCGTGCCCCAACCCGTGATCATGTCGTACATCCGCTGAAACGCGTTTCGGGCGACAGCTGGATTTTGTTTCACGATTTCCAAATAATCGAAAAAGGAGCCTTCCCAGTGAAGACTTCGGAATTCTTCGACGGCCGCATGGTCGCCAAGAATTTTCTTCCAGTCTTGAGCGCCGGAAGAGCCTATACCCAGATCACGACTGGTCGAGTGCGAGGAATTTGAGTCGGTCATACGCCCGTCCTTAGCGAAGTTAGCGAAGTTGAATTTCAGTTCTAACCGAGGGCGCCACCAGGGGTTCCTGTAACGCGGCATCTAGCCTCGATTATCTTAGCCGGAGCACTCCTTGCTCCTTAGACCGATGGTAAACTGACGTTCGAGGTGAGTTCAACCCTTCGCCAACAAAAAGATCCAGAATTTCCAAATTTTAGACTGACTCGGACCAAAAAAATGACGCATTCGCATTTCCCCGCTGAGTCGGACTTGCCGTTCCAGGGACTTAGGTCCATGATTTTGCCAGACACCCCTATGCAAATTCACCACGGATCGAAATCCGACGTCGGCAGGAAGCGCGAGAACAACCAAGATAGCTTCACGTGCGCCCCTGACATTCACCTCTACCTCGTAGCCGATGGAATGGGCGGGCACCAGGGCGGTGAAACGGCCAGTCAGATTGCGGCTGAAAGCGTCACGAAAACCCTCCGGGATGACCTCAAGAAGCGTCTCCCGTTGCAGGTAGGCAGCACCGAGGGGATCTCCGCTGATCTTGAGATTCGAATTTCCTCGGCCCTCCGCGAAGCCATTTCCATGGCCAATCGAGAGATTCACCAATTCGCTGCGAAAAACCCAGCACTTCAAGGAATGGGTACAACCACTACGGCCCTCCTCCTCTACGCGAACCGAGCTTGGATCGGGCACGTGGGCGACAGCCGCTGTTATTTCGCAAGGCCCCATGAAAACGCAATCTGGCAACTCACGCGAGACCATTCCTGGGTTCAAGAAAAAATCCGAGCGGGGCTCATCACGCGCGCGCAGGCCAAAACGGATCGGATGCGAAACGTGATCACGCGCTCTGTAGGCTTCGAGCCGAATGTCGAAGTAGATATCTATACGGCCGAAGTGCAGCCGGGCGATACGTTTCTCCTCTGTTCGGATGGACTCACCGGACACTTGGATGACTCCCTGCTTTTGGATGTCTTGAAAAAGAACTTGGGCTTAAAAGCCGAGACGGTTGAACTTACCGCGTCGAAGCTCGTCGATGAGGCCAACCTTCGCGGCGGTGAAGACAACATCACGGCGATCTTAGTCCGAATCCCCGAGTAGCGCGGGCCGAGTTCGGGATGGAAATGCTTCGAAGAGACCCACGACCTAACCACTGGAACTGAGAACAAAGAGTATGGAAAATCGCTTCTACACCCTGATGCTAGTCCCAGAAAAAACCTCTAGAGTTTTTCGACTCATCATTCCGGCGTGGGTCGCCCGGGGCTCGCTGGTTGCGGTCTTCTTCGTCGCAGCACTCGGAACCCTCATGACTTTGAATTATTGGTACGTCATGAGCCGAATTGGCGAAAACAAACAGCTCCGTCTCGAAAACCGAAAACTCCGACAACAAGTCCAGATCTTCCAAACCCGAATGGACACCCTCGAATCGACTATGGAACGCGTCAAAACGTTCTCCACTCGACTCAAAGTCATCACCAACATTGAAGACCGCGACAACTTGATCCAGTCGCTCAACCAGAAACTTCCCGATGCTTCCCAAAACATTGGCGAGCCCAATCCCACTGGAGACTCTTCCCAGTCACTCATCGCGTCGAGCGAAGGCACCCCCGCCAGCACAACCGCGCCTGCCTCGGCCGACCCCGAAAAGGTCGCGCCCTCCGGTGTGACGACCGCTTCCCATGACCACCCCAACGGACACACTCGGTCAGAAGAAAGCCCGGAGGAGTCCCTTTTAAGAAAAGAGTTCGAAGCCCTGGATGTGGAGCTCTTAGGACTCAATAACGACAGCATCCTTCTCGAACAAACGCTGCACGACCAATACGAGCTCTTAGGCGACCAACGGGCGTTTCTTGCGGCGCTTCCCACCCGTAGACCCTCTCCCGGATACTTTACCTCTGGCTTTGGCGTCCGCCGCTCCCCTTACGGCGGTACCGAGAAAATGCACGAAGGCTTAGACATCGCCAACTCGATTGGAACCCCGGTCATCGCAACGGCCGATGGCCTCGTGACC
>CANMSW010000109.1 GCA_947500275.1 Bacteriovoracaceae bacterium
ATCATCCCTGCGCCAGCACCCAAGCCAAAGCCCAGGCCCAGGCCCATCGGAGGCATCATCCCCATCGGTGGCATTCCTACGCCCATGCCTAATCCCATCGGAGGTACCATTCCCATTGGAGGCATCATCCCTGCGCCAGCACCCAAGCCAAAGCCCAGGCCCATCGGAGGCATTCCTACGCCCATGCCCATTCCCATTGGAGGCATGATATAAGGTGCAAAACCAGCTTGCGCACCCCAAGCACCGTTTAATCCGGCGTTCGGCATGATATATCCATCGGGTCCCCAGGTTCCGCCTGCTGCGAGTCCAGCTGCGGCACCAACGCCACCGGCTGCGCCCCACAGGCCGCCGTTCATTTGGAATCCACCGGAGGCGCCCAAGAGTCCACAATCCACGCACTCGGCGCGAGCACTTGCGAGCTCCGCCCGCTTCTCCCGGAGCGCGTCTTCTTTACGATCAATTTGTCGCCCGAGAGTGCGCAGTTCCGCCCGAGCCGCGGCCCGATCAGTTTCCAAGCGAACCACGCCACAGCTTTGAACCGCTTCCTGACAGGCAACGCTCACGCGACGATCTTCAGCGAGACGCACGTTCAAGGAGTTCAAAGTGACGCAAGCGCCAGATCCAACACTGACACTCGTCGGAGCAGCGCGACCTACTTTTTGCCAATCAGCGTCCGTACAGGAACCCGCGGAAGGCAAACACACTGCGTGGCATTCCCCAGGGTAGCTCTCGAGTGCATCGCGCTCATTCAAGTCTTCGAGGCGATCTTCGAGGTCCTTTTGCCGGTCCTTCAAATCATCCAGCTGATCATCCAAACGATCGGCTTCATCCCGGAGTTCGCGAACGTCCTCTTTGTCCGAAGCTTGAGCAACCGTCGACAGGGCGAAAGCTCCGCCCATCAATGCCGCCATCAGTGCGGCACTCATGGCCATAGCCATCGGGGGCATCGCCCCCATGAAATTCATCTTTTTCATAACACTACTCTCCATCGTTTTGAGACCGACCCTCCGAATCCCTGTCGACTCAAGGACCACCCTTGAATCGTCTCTCTCTCAAATCAGGGACTCGCGTTTCAGTCTTGATTCCCAGCCCCATAGATCCTCCAGGATCAAAAAGGGATGAGCCTCAAAAAGAGTGTGTCTTACCTGACACGTATACTCAAGTATTATTTGGTGACTTTTTGGCTCTAGGCATAACTCTATGAAATTAATGGGCTAATTAGAAATAAAGGGATGCAACTGGAGCAGAAATACCCCCATTCCCACTCCGAAAACAGGGGCCCACTCGGTGTTAAAAAAGCCCTCACGGGCCCCTTAATCTACCGGGAACACCGTGCTGCGAAGGGATCGACGTGGCCCAAGGGAAGCGAGCTCCGCTGCTACTTTTCGCTCTAGATCGTTCACCACGGGCTTCGACTCCCGAACAACGGGTGCCTCAATCGCGGCAACGCGAGCCAAGGGTTTTGGGAGCACTTTCACTTTCGGCGCCACATCCTTCACGGCCTCGATGGCTGAAGGCGCCAAATCCACGTTCGATTCCGCAGGTACCGCTTCCGATCCCTGCTCGTCTGAACGACTGCTTCCGACCTGAATCACGGGAATGGCTCTCTTGATGAGCCGCTCAATTTCCTTGAGGATCTCACGATCTTTGCGGTGACTAGTCACGAGCGAAGTTGCCAGACCCGAAGCCCCTGCACGGCCGGTTCGGCCAATTCGGTGGACATAATCTTCCGCAACCATAGGAAGATCGTAATTGATCACGTGGGCGACACCCTCAATGTGAAGGCCTCGCGCGGCCACATCCGTCGCAACCAAAATCCGATGCACGCCTTTTTTGAAGTCCGAGAGGGCTTCCTCGCGCTGATTCTGAGCCCGGTCTGAGCTGATATACGTCACTTCATGAAAACCCATGCGATGGACATTCAAGAAGACTTTTTTCGCGAGATCTTTTGAGCGCGTAAAAATGATCGTGCTGCCTTGGACTTCCGATAAAAGCTTCCGCAGCGCCGAACTTTTCCCATCTTCGCGAACCTGCACCAAGCGCTGCTCAATCGTCGTCGCACTGGCGTTGGTGCGCCCCACCATAATGCGCTCGGGCTCGTGTAAAATCTTGCGGGCAAGTTTTTCAACCGGGGGCGGAAAAGTAGCTGAAAAAAGCATGGTTTGGCGGTTCTGCGGTAGATCATCAAAAACACGATTGATCTGCGTCGAGAACCCCATGTCCAACATTCGATCGGCTTCATCCAGAACAACTACCTCGATGAACTCGAGCCAAATGTTTCCACGTTCCAGGTGATCACAGAGGCGCCCCGGGGTGGCGACAATGATTTGCGGATAGGTCGCCAAAGCTTGAGTGTCGAGGCGCATATCAACGCCACCGATCAACACGGCCGACCGAACTCCCATCGGCCCACCGAAAGTCCGAATCGTCTCTTCAATCTGCTGGGCGATCTCGCGGGTAGGCGCTAGGACCAGGCCGTAAGTTCCTTCGCGACCTTTGAAGCGCTCCACCATGGGCAGAACGAAACTTGCTGTCTTCCCTGTTCCGGTTTGCGCCGAAGCAATGAGGTCACGGCCATCTAACGCAAGAGGAATCGATCGTGCCTGAACCGGGGTCGCTTTTTCGTAGCCCTGGCTCTTCACGACCGCCAAGACATCTTCTGACAGTCCGAGCTGATCCCATGCGTCTGGAACCGGCGCATCTGCGGCATCCGTCCCGTCTGCCGGTTTCGCCGCTGGAGCATCCGAAGCGCTCTCCACTGTGGGTGCGGCGACCGTAACCGTAGATTCGTCGGTGGGAGGTGTTTGCACAACTCCGTCCGCTTGAAGGTCGGTTTCAGGGATTGAAGGGATTTCTAAATCTTTTTGGGAATTCTCTTGAGGCATCGGGCCGGAGTTTCGCCTCCCAGCGCGTCAGGAGCAAGCCTGAATTGGACCCGGACACAGGTAAATCAACGGTTGCTCGAGTTTTTCCTCGATGCCCCCCCTAATCGGTAGACTTGATCGGGCTCGGCGAGCTTCCAGCGGGGGTCAACCTTGGTCAGTTTCGCCCAATCCCGAGTCAAACCGGCCCGTTCGTAACGAGAAACATGGGTGAGCACAATCGACCGAGGTGCAGTGGCTCCCCATTCTCCCTGCCAAGCGGCCCGAAGAGTCACAAGGTCGGCATGCGAGGGCGCCCTCGGCTTTCGCCAAAAACACTCCTGAAAATGCAAATCGACCCCTGAAACCAAACGGCAAACGTCCGAGGTGATCTGCCCATCTCCACTGACCGAAAAGGACCGCCCCTGAGGGAGTTCAAACCGAATTGCATGATTCAGTACGGAATGGGTCGTCCGGGCGCCCTGCATCCTGATCTCGGACGTGCCGAGCTGCAATTCCAGCGGACGATTCGCTTCTAGAACCCTGAAATGAAGATCAAAGGGGAGCTTCTTCAGCATCCCCGGATACCCAAGCTGCAACGCGGAGCTGATCCACTTTTCGGTGCCCCGAGGACCAATCATATCAAGTGAGCGTGTGCGTTTTTCTTCCCAAAAACGAGTCAGTAACGGGACGATCCCGAGAGCATGATCCCCGTGCAAATGGGTAAAACAAACCGCGTCGAGTTTCTGATGACGGTTGTTCCGCCAAAGCCGCTCGGGCACCTGATATCCGCAGTCCACCAGCAGAGACGGATGGCGCTTTGACTCTAATAAGAAAGAAGTATTTCCGAGACCGCTGCCATCAAAAGCTTCGCCACAACCTAAGACTCGAACTTGGAAGCTCATCACCCTAACCCTCCCCTTTTCGGAGCGCTCGCAGAAGGAATCGCGCCGGACTTAAACGCTCTCGTAAGTCGTCATCGACGACTGAGGGCTCGGCAAACATTTCGGCCATCAGAATGCGGGTGGCAAGAGGGATATAGGTGATACCGCGAGATCCGAATCCAGTCAGAACATAGAGCCCGTCTTGAACTTTCGGTTTCGACGGTCGGTCCGCCGCCTTCGCCTTGCCCCGAAAAAAACGAGGATACTCGCGGAAATAAAATTCAGAATCAGGAACCACACCCACAACAGGGAGCTTATCACTTGTTGTGCAACGAAACGCGACTCGCCCTGCACTCGGGTTGAAGGCCGTCTCGTCCGAAAAAACTTCCTCTCCCAAATCCGCGCGGATCTTCTCGATGAGCTGTAAATTTTTAACAGGATCGAGAACGGTCGAATCATCTTTCAGATCGAACGTGGCCCCCAAAACTGCATTCATGTCACCACTGGGGCAAAGGTATTCTTGCGCAACGATTGGTTGATTCAGCCGCCCAGAACCGATTCCAGAAACCGGATACTCAGTGATTTGCCCCCGCAGGGGATTAAGACCCAGAAAGCGAGTTTGCTCAAAGTGCATGCTCTCATTCGCACCTGCGATCACGACCGCGTCGAACTCTTCGCCGGCAACAACCCACGCGCCCTGAACAGTCCGACTTAAAGAAGACACTTCCGTACCAAGGTGAAACTTTACTTTGCCGTTCGCCTCGTTCAGGAGACCCGCACCTAAAGTCGAGGGCCTCAGCCAACCTGAAGCCGAATGCCGAGTGACTGGCTTCGGGCAACGAAAACCGAGCCAAGCCTCCGACTCTTGAGGTGAAAGCACACGAGTGAAATCTTCTGCCAATCCCAGGCGCTCAATTGCGCGCTGATATCGGAGCTCATCGTCGCTCGAAACGAGAACCTCGACCACTCCCGTACGTTCACCCAAGAAACCGGGCAAACTCGAAAAAAAATCCCACCGAGAGTTCAATGCTGAAAGCGCCTGCAAAGCAAAACCAGACGTTTCGCTTTCCCCCGCCGAAAGGTAGGGCATGAAGATTCCGCCCGGATTTCCTGACGCTTCTTGAAGGGGCGCCGCCCTCCGATCGAAGAGAGCAACCGTTGCCCCGCGCTGAATCAATTCATAGGTTGCCATACAACCTGCGAGACCTGCTCCGATCACGGCGACTCTCAAGCGAGAATCATCCTCGCGCTGAACTGCATGAGGCCTTGGAACGTAGGAATGAGGACGAGCCCGCTCTTGCATCTCGTCGCGGTGGGGCTTCACGCCCACAAGCATCTCGCGCTTTCGACCAAAGCCTTTCCGTTTCGAAAGCGTGAAATCGCCACTTTTCAGAACAAGCTTAGCCGATGCGGCAACTGAAAACGTCGCCACGGTCGTGCCCGCGCGCGAGTGAGCATCGAGCCCCTTCCCTATCTGCTCGCCCCACATGGTTTCATTTTTCGAAGGCGCAAACCCGTCCAGAAACCACGCATCGGCCGTGAATGAAGTTTCGGAAAGGTAATTCTCAACGGAGCCTAAATAGAGATGGAGCGTCGTCCGGAATTCCGGAAAATCAATCGTGTGCAATCCGTGAACAGGGAGCGGCAACCGCTTCAAGAGCAGCTCCGAAAAGCGAGCAAGCTCGGGAAAAAAAGCCAGCGCCTGGGCGTGGTCCTTCGTAGTTAACGGAAAAAGCTCACACGAGAAGAAGTGAAGCCATCCGTCCGGATGCAGGTCTCGCGAAGCATCCCAGTGTTTCAAAGTGGTCAGAAAATTCAGCCCCGTCCCGAACCCCAGTTCGGCAAGCGTAAAACGGCGCACGGACTCCCATCGAGCGGGCAAGTCATTCCCCGCCAGAAACACGTACTCAGTCTCAGCGAGCCCCCCCTCTGGGGAGAAGTAGATATCGTCGAACTCTTCCGAGAACGGAATACCGCCCTCTAAAAAACGAATGCGTGCCGAGCGGATCTTCATGGCTTTGGGTGGCAATTCTGGTGCGTCGATTTCTTAAAGGGAAATGCAAAATTTCGGGCGCTCATGGCCCATCTTACCCGGCCCCGCTTCAATAGAAAAAGGGAGAGCGGATGCGCGGCGCGCCTGAATACGGGATGAAAAACCGAGCGCCAAGCAACCCAGGACACAATCAACAGCGCGATCCACTCCTGAAGCCGCTCCGACATCGATCAGCCCCAACCCATCAATACGGCCAATCGGTAGGTGGCCCACGAAGCGATATAAGCAAAGCCGGTTAGGTAAACGAGGACCACGATCGGCCAACGCCACGAGTTAGTCTCGCGCCGCACGACTGCAAGCGTTGAGATGCATTGGGGCGCGAGCACATACCACATCAGGAGGGCCAACGCCGTTGCGAGGGACCACTGCGCCGCTAAAACTCCCCCAAGTTCCCGCGCTTGAGCTTCTTCCTCGGCACCTTCGACGGCATAGACAGTCGCAAGCGCACTCACCATCACCTCGCGAGCGGCGAAGCCAGGGATCAACGCAATTCCGATGCGCCAATCAAAACCCAACGGCGCAAGAACGGGCTCAATCGCACGCCCCACTTGACCGGCGTAGGAGTAATGAATCGCAGGCTCCGGAGCGCTTTCTGGCGCCTTCGGATAAGTAGAGAGAAACCAGATCAAAACGGAGAGCGAAAGAATGACCGTGCCCGCGCGCTTAATGAAAATCTTCGAACGATCCAACAAACCAAGAACCAAGCTCTTCAAACTGGGCGTTTTGTAGGTCGGAAGCTCCAGGAGCAAGGGTGACTTATCCCCTCGGAAGGCAGTCTTATTCAAGACGAGTGCGACCAATAGGGCAGCGAGGATACCCGCCGCATACAAACCGAACATCACCAATCCGCGCAAATTCAACCAGCCGCCCAAGACGTTCTGATTCGGGATAAAGGCAGAGACTAAGAGCGTGTACACCGGCAGACGGGCCGAACACGTCGTGAGAGGCGCAATGAGGATGGTCGTCAACCGATCCCGAGGTCGATCGATCGTTCGCGTCGCCATAATAGCCGGGATCGCGCAGGCGTAGCCCGAAAGAAGAGGAATAAATGCCCGGCCATGCAGCCCAACTTTCCCCATCACTCGGTCCATTAAAAAAGCGGCCCGAGCCATATAGCCCGAATCTTCTAGAACTAAAATGAACGAGAAAAGCAGCAGAATCTGGGGCAGAAAAACGAGAACGGACCCCACTCCAGCAAAGATCCCATCGACCACTAAGCTCTTCAGGGGGCCATCCGCCATCTGGCCACCGACCCATCCACCCAGCGCACCTGTCATCGACTCAATGAAATCAGCAGGAGCACTCGCCCAAGAGAACACTGCCTGAAATAGCACTGCCAATACGCCCGCTAGCAGGAGAACACCCCAAACGGGGTGCAGCACCACGCGATCGATCCGGTCGGTCCACACGGTGGGTGATTTTTGCTTCTTCACGGAAGCCTTCAAAATCCGATCAACTTCAGTGAATCGATCACGAACACGCTGCGTACCGCTGATCGACAACGCGGCGGACAGGGAGTCATCTCCCTTGTGCGCGCCTGATGAGAGTTTTTCCACTTCTTGCGCAAGCGCGCTCAATCCTTCGCCCGTGA
>CANMSW010000110.1 GCA_947500275.1 Bacteriovoracaceae bacterium
AGGTCAAGGACCCATACGACCGAGAGGAGCTTCCAGGCCGGAAGAGTCCAGCTCGACATCCTCTTCGTTGCAATGCTGATCAGGAACAAGACGGGGATTCCGACTGCGAAGCCGCGAATCATCGATGCGAGGGGGAGGCGCCAAAGCTCGAGGTTCACCACAAAGATCGTCTGAATCAGCGTAAGAACGGGAATCAACAAGAGGGCAAGCAATAAGCGTCTTATGCCTGGGGGCGATTTACGGGCTATCATCATTCCTTCGGTTCCAGCTCTCGGCCTGAGTGTGATTCAAGATTTCTTATTTCATTTTCGTTCCTGAGTAGGCGCCTTGTCAATTCACGGTAGTCGGTCCACTCTTGTAGGGATGGCCTTTCTCATTACAAAAGCCTGTACGAATTGCGGCGCATGCATCAATAAGTGCCCAACCCAGTCGATCGCAGTCGGTGCGCTTCAATATGTGATTGATGCGGACACGTGCGACAACCACGCGGTTTGCGTCAGCGTCTGCCCAGTGAACGCGATTGAGCCCGCACCTTCGCGGCTAGCGGCACTCAAGGCCTCCTCCTCCAGTGCGAAGGCGCCGTCTGGGTCAAAGCCCAAGGCTCCGACATCCACGGGCGGTGCAGGTAAACAACCCGCACCGAATGACGAAAGCGTTATACCGGGATCCATCGAAGCGATCATCGCTGAATATACACGAGGCTCAGAGTGACGCTCCCCCGCCTCGAGGCCGGCCGGTTTATTGAGCAGAAAGTCTGAGGAGTGAGTGGGATGAGAGCACGTCGCACCGAAGGGAAAAAGCAATCGCT
This sequence comes from Bacteriovoracaceae bacterium, assembly GCA_947500275.1. GTDB lineage: Bacteria > Bdellovibrionota > UBA1018 > UBA1018 > UBA1018 > CANMSW01. The sequence goes on from CANMSW010000110.1 coordinate 809, forward strand.
CGTAGTCGCTGGCGTAATGACCGGCACGTCTTGTGATGGGTTGGATCTCTCGATTCTTGATTTCTCCCCATCCGCGAGTATCAGCTCATGGTCAATCCTTCATAACGCGAGCTACGGTTACCCTGACGCTCTTAGGCGAGATGTTCTAAAGATCCAAAAATCCGGAACGCGCGTCAGTATCCGCGAACTCCTCGAGCTCGATCGCCGCGTCGGACTCTGGTTGGGCGATGCCATCAACCGAGGAATCAAGGGACACGCAGTCGACGCAATTGCGATTCACGGACAAACCATCGCCCATCATCCTGATGCGAGAGTTCAAGTGCCTGACTCGGATTCTAAAAAAGGCGGGTTAAAAGAGATCGTCAGCGGGCTGACACTTCAAATCGCTTCACCCGAGGCGGTCGCCGTGGCGACCAGGAAAACCGTGATCAGCCATTTTCGTGACGGGGACCTCGCCGCAGGAGGACAAGGTGCGCCGCTTGTGCCTCTTTTTCATCGTGAGTGGGCAAAGCGTCACCTCAGTCGGAGTGAACTACGAAAAGGGGTCGCCATCCATAATATCGGGGGAATCAGCAATTTGAGTTACCTCCACCCGAAAGGATCAATTTTAGCCTTCGACACAGGTCCGGGAAATGCGTGGATGGACTGGGCAGCTGCTCGGGCTTCTCGCGGGAAGCAAACCTTTGATCGCAACGGCGATATCGCGGCGTCGGCGAAACCCCGACTCGAGACGGTGCGTTTGCTGATGAAGCATCGATTTTTAAAGCAAACTCCCCCGAAGTCGACTGGGCGAGACGATTTTCCAATTTCCCTTTTCGAGAGCGCCCTGAAGCGTGAAGCAGGCCGCACCGAAATTGACTTCAGGACTGCCGTTTCCACCGCTACAGAATTCACCGCTGCCTCAATTGTCGACGCCTATCAAAAACATATTATCGAATCGGGCGCACCCCTGAAGAAGGTTCTCCTTTGCGGGGGCGGAGCGCTCAACCTTGAACTCCTGCGTCGCATCCAAGATGGACTCGAGCGTTATGGCGTTGAAGTAGTCTCCATGAATTCGAGCGACCAGGACGAATGGAACCCGCAGTATATCGAGGCGCAAGCGTTTGCGCTTTTCGGCCGCATGGCGCTCTCCGGATTACCTTACGGGGGAGCCTGGACCGGCGTGAAAGGATTCGGGCCTCCGGCGCGTATCACTCCCGGCGAGAATTTCAGCTCGCTCCTGCGGAAGTTGGCCGGGTCCACGATCGGCCGTGCCAAGTAATTCCATGGGTGATCGAAGACTGCCCTGGCGGCGGAGAGCCATAGACCACTGCGTTCGGTCCGATCTGCAGCCAAGCCTTCGCGTCGGCGTGGCTTCCCTGAAAATAGGCCGACGGAGTCATGACAGGAGGGGCCCCACTCCACACTTGATTGGACCGAGCCTCCCAGACCCCTTCTGCCGTCCGGACTGAAGCGAGTTCGATGCGTTTTCTCCACAGTTCTGGGAGCTGTCCCGTTTCCAACTTCTTAATCAGATCCAGGTGGGCATCGAGCCACAGTTCGGGCGACCCTATATCCATCCACTCGCCCTCAAAGAGATGGGCGCCGGCTGTGCCCGCAGTGATGGCTCGCTCTAGGATTTCAGGAACGAACTCGAGCTCGCGACCTTCCGGAAGATGCGAAATGGCTTCAGGTTCAATGACCGCTACCCCTGAGTAGAAGGGCGTCGCTTGCAGTGGCGTGCCCAGACGACGGATGAGACCTGAGTTGCTGCCGCACTGAAAAGTGGGCTCCGTATGAATCGTTCGATAGGCTCCCTTGCCCGGGCTCTTCCTATGGATCGCCATCGTCAGCGTCGTCCCGTAAGCCGCGCGCAAACGGAAATGCGTGTCCGCCAGAGCGGCCAAGTCGAGCGCGCACAAAACATCTGCGTTCATGACAAAAAAGGGTGAACTGAGTCCCAGCGTCGGCAGCGCTTTTCGAAGGCCGCCTGCACCCCCTAAGAGTAAATCGCTTTCGTCACTCAGGCTCAGCTCCATTTTTCCATACGAGAGCTGTTCGGCTCCCACTCGAAGCTCCTTGGAGAGGTGGGAGTGATTCATCACCAATCTTCGGATAGGCATTCCGCTCCAAGAAAGGGCATCCATCGCAAACTGCAACATGGGCACACCCAGCAAAGGGAGCAGCGGCTTCGGAGTGTCATAAGTAAATGGCCGCAGCCTCGTCCCGAGACCAGCGGCCATAATCATGGCGCTAGAAATAGTAGTAGTGGAAGAGTACCTCGCGAAGTCGTGCATATCTTGGATGCCTCAACAGGGTTCGCCTGATGTTTTCAAAAGTGTTGCCAATGTACTTGAGGTACGTTGCGTTGCCGCGGCGATTCTGGAAAGACGCGAAGCTACCAATCGCCTTAAAGTTTCGCTGGATCGACATCAGGTCGAAGATTGTGCGGTAATGGGCGCGGTCAAGCCGATTCCCAGTCAGCGCCTCAGTGCGAGCGACCGCATAATCGAGGAGCCGATCAATCTGGCTCTCCTCCAACTGGTAATAGGAATCTTTAAGAAGAGAGGCGAGGTCATACTGCGCAGGACCCATCCTCGCGTCCTGAAAATCGATCATCACCAGACGCTCTGTCTGCCCAGTATGAGGTGATGGCGTAACCATAATATTTCGGGAGTGAAAATCACGGTGGGTGAAAACCACCGGTTCGTGAGCGAGAATCGTGCAGATCTCGCTAAAACCCTCGTGCATGATTTTTCGGTCGGCGTCTGAGATCTCGCGTTTCAGATGCTGTTCGTAAAAATGCTCGATCGCAAAATTAACTTCCCACATAAGTTTTTCGAAATCGAACTTGAGCGAATAACCACCAATATTGGCAGGTTTTCGCTGGGGTGACGCGTTCACTTGCATTTCAATCAGCGAATCAATCGCCCGCTCGTAAAGGTGGCGTTCTATATCGGGGTTAGCGACATCCTGAAGCTTTTTGAGGAGGGTAATATCTCCTAAATCCTCGAGGAGCATAAACCCTCGGGCCGGCTCCACATCAAGAATAGTTGGGACATCGATTCCCGCTGATTGGAGATGTTTCTGCACTTCGATGAAAGGCAAGTTCAGACCTTGCTCTTCGAAGCCTTCCATCTGCATCAAGATGTAGGAGGCAGTCTCTGAATGAACGCGATAATATTTCCGCGTACTTGCGTCGCCAGGAATCCGAACAACAGATTGGATCGTCCTGGAACGCGCTACCCAACCGGATAACGCCTCTTCAGAGTTCAATTGCATCTCGTCCATCATCTTCCTCACTTCCATGAGAAACTCAGTCACAGTTTCCTCATCCTCTTTCGTAGCTCTTCGAAATCCGCTGTTTGCACGATGGGATTTCGGAGGGGAGGAAGCTTGGTCATCTCTTCCCTCACCACCTTCTCGATCATAATGAACGAGCCACTCGGGACACCCACTTCTAAAGTCTGAAGCTTTCTGAGATATGACACAAGCCCCCGCGCATCATATCCTGTTTGATAAATGAGGCCGACCGCAAGCCTTGCCGCCTCTACCTCTTCACTCAATGTATAAGCAAAAATGCCGGCCGGACTGAAAAAGTCCACAGCGGCTCCATGGGCAACGCCGTTCTGCACTCCCCCCTGCTCGGGCGCGCGACGATCCGCAGACGGGCTGAGTGCTTCCTGTCTCGATGCGTGGATCACCGCATGCCGTTGGAGAATATGGGCTAGCTCGATCGAAAGGGCCCCCACAAACTCGTTCTCGAACTCGAGCAGTTGCAGGAGCTGTTTAGAGAAGTAAATCCGGTTCCCAGGGATGGAGAACTTAGCTGGAACCCTCAACGCGCTGCCTTCTGATTCGACGGTTTTTAAGTCAAAGATTTGAACGCCGATCGGACTAATCGCTAGCTCTGGACGCACTGCGACCACTTTCTCAGCAATGGCGCGTAAGCGAACTTCAACTTCGATATGAGAGCTCCCACTCACTTTTTGCGTAAGGACATCGGACCATCCGCTCGTGTTCTCGCGATCCTCGCGGATCTGCTCGGCAAGGGTGAGGTTTCGATTCACCTTAGGGCCGTTTGCGCAACCCGAGAACGAGAGATATCCCAGCAGCACTGCCGTAAATAGGCGCACTGCACCAAGAACGAGGGCGATATTTTGACGATTCCATCTCTCAGAAATTTGCATTTCAAAAATCCTTGGCTACTCTCTGGCTCTGTTTCAAACAGTGAATGATCCCTAAGGAGGATTGCATCATGAAAACTCTCTCTCGCGTAGCTTTGTTCGCTTTTGCTGCTGCACTCATTTCGAACTTCTCGTCCGCCCAGGCGGACGACGCTTCGGTCTCTTTCAGTGATCAAGCCGTCTTCGAAATGGCCTTATCGCAGGTCTCCGCCACCAACCTGATCGACTGGAAGGTGGGCGACACGATGAATTATGAAATTAAAATGGGCGGCTTCCCTCTCGGGACGAATATCAAGTCCGTCACTAAGGATGAAGGCACTGCGATCTGGATGCGTCAGGAAATGAAACTGATGAGCCAGAATGAAGTAGTCGAAGCCCTGATCAACAAAGCAGATGGCCAACTCTTAAAGCTCGTGCGCAACGGGCAAGAACAATCAATTCCCGACAATTCGCTCGAAATCATTTCACAGGACGCGACTGAAATTAAGGTGAAAGCCGGATCGTTCAAAGTGATCCATATCGTCGCCAAGACGAAAGATGTCGAGCGCCTTGAGATTTGGGCAAACCCACGTGACAGCGCTATCGATGGAACCATCAAGCAAATGGTGAAATCACAAATGGGAATGATCAGCTTCGAGCTGACCGCGTTTAAACGCATTCCCTAAAGCCTAAATAGATTGACCCGCGGAACCTTTCGGTCTCCGGGGAAAGAAAACTTAAAAGGCCCCTCCTGCGCAATAGGAGGGGCCTTTTTTTGGCAAATTTTCACTTCGAGGCAGGCATTCGCCCAGCCGAACCCGATGATTTTGAAGTCAGACTCGACGAACCTTCCTTCTCAACTCGGTCTTGGTCTGAAAACAGGTAGCGTAGGTAGAAACCCGCAAAGATGCGATTGGGATCCCGAATCAATTCCTTGTTCTCATCCCAAAGTTTCCGCCATTTTTTCTGCGAACCATAAATTTCGTTCGAGATCGTCCCTAAGGTGTCGCCCTTCCGAATGAGAAAGCGCTCGCCGCCCCCAGCACTTGCGGTCGTTGATGCACGCTCCAATTTCAAACGAAACCCCACGGGAAGAACGTTTGGGTCCTTCAGGGTTTGAGCATTATCACTCGCAATCTTTCGCCACTGGAACAAGTCACCGTAGCGCTCGAAAGCAATCTTCATCAACGTGTCGCCAGGAGCGACCGCATAATCTTCGAGTTCCCCGGATGGGCTCGCCGCCCCAAGTGCGACAGGCTCAGACGGCGCGGCCGCTTCCATGACAGGTGCAGGCGACTCCTCCGGCGGCTGGACTTCTGCAACTTCCGGTTCGGCGGGAGGCGGCTCAATGGCTTCATCCACACTTTCATCCGGCGGCGGCGTTTCATCTGCGGCTAGCTCCGCGGGTGCCTCGGCCGGTACTGCATCGGTAGAGACTTCATCAATTGCCACTTCGTCAGCAAACTCGGCGTCCTCGCTACCGTCTTCTGAGGTAGAGGAAGTGGTGCAAGCGCCACTCGAAAGACTTAGCGCCAGGAAAATGATCGAAAGGAAAAAGCGGGATGAATTTCCCACCGTCTTCGATCTCGTCTGATTCATCCATTCTTCAGCCGACTTTACACGATCCATTTGACGACCCTCCGGTCTGATCCTATGGATTAGTCGGCACCGAGCCGAAGCGACTTTAGAAAAAAGAGGCAAGGAGAATGACTTCTCCCTGCCTCTTGTAACTCCTTGAGCCTCCCGTGCTAAACGGCGCCTACGGATGCTGCGTTAAGCGGCAACGCATTGACAGAAGGCGGCATTAAACCGGAAGTCGAATGAACGGCACGGTCGGAGAAGCTTCGCTGCTCCAAGAAGAGGTCTCTTTGATCCAGCGCTCCAAGAATCTTGGAGCAAATCAAATCGAAATCTTCTGGACGCTGTACGAAATCGAGCGAATCGCTATCGATGATCAGCTTCTTGCCCAAAGCGTATTCACCCATCCACTCGTCATAATAACGATTCAAACTGCTTAAATAAGAATCAGGAATGGCTTTCTCGTAGTCCCGACCCCGTAAAGAGATTTGATCCTTGAGGCGTGGGAGACTTTTCTTCAAATAAATCACGAGATCCGGTGGATTCAGAAACTGAGTCATCACCTTATAGAGTTCGAGATAATTTTTGTAATCTCGATCTTCCATCTGTCCCGTCTCGTGAAGATTGCGAGCAAAAATATTCGCATCTTCGTAAATGCTACGATCCTGAATCGCGCTATCTTCCCCGCGCGTCACGTTTTGATGCGCTGTAAACCGATGATTCAAAAAGTAAATTTGAAGTGGAAATGACCAGCGCGACATATCCGCATAGAAGTCCGCTAGGTAAGGAT
>CANMSW010000111.1 GCA_947500275.1 Bacteriovoracaceae bacterium
CAGAAAGATTCGGATTCAAAGAATCAATATCAGATAAGTCGCGGTCATCGCGCCCGAGTCTCTTGGGTCCTTGAACATAGGAGCGGTACTCACGCGAATCGCCCACATAGTTTTCAGCACTTTTCTTGAGGAATTCCATCTCTTCAGGTTTCAGCTCTCGCATCACTTTTGCGGGAGATCCAAAAACCAAAGAACGTGGAGGGACTTTCATTCCCTGGGTCAGCAGGGCCCCAGCGCCGATGATACAATCATCACCCACTTCCACGTGATCCATAAGAATCGCACCCATTCCAACCAAGACGCGATTACCTATTGTACAGCCGTGCAGCATGACCCGATGCCCCACTGTCACTTCATCTCCGACGACGAGCGCTGCCTTTCTCCGAGTCACGTGCAGCATTGAGTGATCCTGAATATTGGTCCGTTTCCCAATACGGATCGGCATCACATCACCCCGGATGACCACTTGAAACCACACGCTCGACGCTTCACCGATCGTCACCTCACCGACAATATCGGCAGAGGGTGCGATGAAGGCTGTCTCATGAATTTCAGGCCATTTCCCGTGATGAGGAAGAATCACTGGACAACCTCCGTCGTGATCAGTGGCTTGGGAATAGGACCCCGAGAGGAAATCGCTTCGGCAAATGCTGAATCATGGAGAAGCTCTCCTTGAAGCGACAGTGCCGTCGCCCCAGTGATCTTCACATTCACGAACTGTCCGGTCAGATTCCGCGGCGAGTCGTTCACAAAGTTGACGATTCGATTACAAGTCGTACGCCCCATGAAAACTCTCGTATTCTCAGGAACTTCTCGAGTTTTACCTAAGTTTTGGTTCTTTGCCTCGCCCTCGACCAAGATCTCCATCACATGACCAACGCGGGAAGCATAACGCCCCTCAGCGATTTTCAACTGGTGCTTGAGCAAGCGATTCAAACGATCGTTTTTTACGTCATTCGGGACATCATCAGGCAATTTTTCAGCTCGTGTTCCCGGACGCGGAGAATAAGCAAACGCAAAGATACTGTCGTATTGAACTCGATCAAGAAGCGCGATTGTTTGCTGGAAATCTTCTTCTGTTTCAGTCGGGAAGCCCACAATCAAATCGGTCGAAATGCCCACGTCGGGATTCAACTCACGTAACCGATCCATCTGGGCAATATAATTTTCAATCTGGTGATGACGTCCCATTTTCTGAAGGATGCGGTTCGAGCCACTTTGGACCGGCAAATGAAGCTGACCGGTCAACTTAGCAACTCCACCCTGCTCTGCACGAGCATAGCACTCAATCAGTTCATCACTAAAATCCAAGGGATGACTCGAAGTAAACCGGACGCGCTTGATCCCTTTGAGGCGAGGGTCCGCGTCGATCGCACGCAACAGTTGCGGGAAGTTTTCTTCGCCGGCTCGCGGGCCCACTTTCCCGATGATGTTCTGGAGTTCTTTCGGCTCGCGGGCTTTCTCATTAGGGTTACCTTTGCCGAACGAATTCACATTCTGCCCTAGTAACGTGATCTCCCGAACGCCCGACGCAGCCATACGAGCCAAGTCGTTAAGAACCTCGTCAATCAGACGAGATTTCTCTCGACCCCTCGTGAAAGGAACAATGCAGTAAGTACAAAACTTATCGCAGCCTTTCATAATGTTCACGAAAGCTTGCGCCTTATAACCCACTACTTTCGTCTCGGTGGAGTAGTCGCGCGTCTTGTCGAAATCCGTGTAGACGATATGACGTTCGCCCTTTCGCACGCGGTATACGATTTCTGGCAGCTGATCGATCGTATCCGTCCCGAAAACGAAATCTAGATAGGGTGCGCGTTTGAAAATGGAGTCTTTCTCTAATTGACCGACGCAGCCGCCGATCCCAATGAGAGGCTTCCGTCCATTCACTTCAAAGTTTTGATAAGTCCCAAGCGTCGAGACGGCCTTATGAACGGCTTTCTCACGAACGGTGCATCCATTAATCAAAATGACTTCGGCCTCTTTCGGATTGTCAGTGGGGTCTAACCCCTGCTCAGTCAACAAGGCAGCCATACGCTCAGAGTCCGCGACGTTCATCTGGCAGCCAAATGTTCGAATGAAGTACTTCCCGCGTTGTTCTTGTCCTTCGCCAGGCGCTCCCGCTGCCCGACCGCTTTCTTGTTGTGCCATGCGTTAACTCCTCAATACCGAAAGAGATTTCGTGGCGACTCATATCCCGACGCCCCCAAAAAAGCCATCCACCGACCCAGAGTCCGACAAAAAAGTTTTTCCCAAGTGATTTCGGGGGGTTCACCCCTATTGAAAGGGCTCACGAGGAGTGCGAGAACCGGATCATGTCATCAGCCTCCCATTCGCAGGAAATGCCCAAAAAAGCTGGCCGCATCGTCATCATCGACGACGACCCGGAGATGCGGTCACTCCTTGAGGATTTTCTGACGAGCGAAGGCCATGAGGTCCAAGCATTTCCTGGCGCCGTCGAAGCCCTAGGGGCTTTGGGGCCTACCGGGTCCCTGGCCAAGGGAAAAGCCAAAGGGGACACAGACCTCATTTTAAGTGATATTAAAATGCCTCGTATGGACGGCCTCGAATTTACGAGCCGAGTGCGAGAACTCCGCCCCGAGATCCCCGTGATGCTCGCGACTGCATTCGGGAGTATCGATACGGCCATCGAAGCCATGCGACGCGGGGCTTGGCATTATATCGTTAAGCCTTTTAAGTTGGCCGAAGTATCAGTTCAAGTTCAACGGGCGATCGAGCACCGGCGACTTTCAAGAGATAACGCCACCCTTCGCTCTGAGATCAAAAAAGGCTGGTCTCTTCAAAATGAAGTGATCGGGCGCAGTGCAGCCATGAGTCAAGTCTTCGACCTGGCGAGACGCGTATCCGGCGCTTTGGCGAACGTTCTGATTACCGGAGAAAGCGGAAGCGGCAAGGAAGTGATCGCGCGCGCTATTCACAATCTAGGACCACGAGCCGAGCACCCTTTCATCGCCATCAATTGCACCGCAATTCCTGAAACCCTCCTAGAAAGTGAACTCTTTGGTCATGCTAAAGGTGCATTCACAGGGGCCCAAGCCCGAAAGAAAGGGCTCTTCGAGGAGGCCGAAGGCGGCACTCTCTTCCTCGACGAAATTGGGGATATGCCTGTATCTCTTCAGGCCAAACTCTTGCGAGTTCTTCAGGAGAGACGAATCCGAGCAGTAGGCGATACTCAATCCCAAGAAATCAACGTGAGGATCGTGGCAGCGACTCACAAAGACCTTCGAACCCTCATCAAAGAGGGCCTCTTTCGGGAGGACCTCTACTTCCGTTTGGCGGTCATCCCTATTCACATTCCCGCACTCCGCGAAAGACGCGAGGACATTCCCCTTTTGGCGGAGCATTTCCTCCGGAAAGCTGCCGCTACCAATCACATGGACGTGCAGTGCTTCACCCCGGCAGCGCTCGACTCCCTCGTTCAGCACCGCTGGGAGGGAAACGTCCGAGAGCTGGAGAACATTGTCGAGCGTGCAGTCGTTCTATCGACTTCCTCGCAGCTTGACTTGAAAGACCTGCCTTTTACCCCGACTGAAGAGCATCCACCGGAACGCTTCTTCGAATCAGCCACCCAGGATTTCCCGACACTTCACGAGCTGGAGCGTCGATATGTAAATCTCATCCTTCAACGAACTGGGGGACGGAAAGAAAAAGCGGCTCAGATTTTAGGGATTAATCGTCGCACTCTTTTACGCTGGGAAAAAGAAAGCGGTACAGAACTGGGCGAACACCCTGAAGAGACCGCTCATGAACCTATTTCTGAATAAGTGCAGAAACGCTAAACAGCCCGCGGCGGTACAAGCTTCAAGCGCAGAGAGAAAGTAGTCCCACGTCCGGGCTCGCTTTTCACGTCCATGGAACCACCCATCTCTTGCATGAGTTTCTGAGAAATCGGCAGACCTAAGCCAGTCCCCTGACCCACTTCCTTTGTGGTGTAAAAAGGCTGAAAAATCTTTTTTAGATTTTCGCGTGGAATTCCACACCCATTGTCCTCGACTTGGATTTCGGCCCAAAGGCCAGGCTCGCATGAGACACAGGGCTGAACACGAAGGATCACCGTTCGTGGATCCTCCAGATTCCTCCGGTCTCCCGAGTCCATTGCGTGAACAGCATTGACGACCAAGTTCATGAGCACTTGCTCGAGCCGCGCGAGATCCGCAAAGACACGAAGGGACGAGTCCCCCTCAACGCGAGCCTCGACATGGCTACTTTTCAGAGGACCGGAAAGAAGTGATATAATCTCCAGGCTGATTTCCGACACGGACACCGCCTCCAGTCGGGCTCGCTCCTCAGACCCCCGGCTCAGCTTTAAGAGCGACTGAATAATCCGCGAAATTCGATCCGATTGACTGAGGATCACTTCGACGCTTCGGCGGATCACCCCATTTTCAGACTGCATTTGAAGAAATTCAGCTCGCCCTCGAATGACCCCTAAGGGAGTCCCCACCTCATGCGCTAAGCCGCTCACCAAGGTACCGATGGTCGCCAGGCGATCTTGATGGACGATTTTCGCTTCCATTTCGCGTCGCCACGACACATCAACAGCGACCCCCATATAACCCAAGATCTCACCCTCTTCGGATTTATACGGCGTAATCGAAAGAAGAACTGGAATCAGGGAGCCATCTTTCGCCCGATTGATGAGCTCCCCCTTCCAGTGCCCCAGGGACGGATTTCCAATTCTAGCCCACATCTCTCGATAGAACTGAGGATCTTGAGTTCCGGAATGAAGAAGCCTGGGCGTCTGGCCCAGCGCCTCACTTTCCGAATATCCATAAACTCGCTGCCAAGAAGGGTTCACATAGACAAGCTGGCCCTTCCGGTCGCTAATCATAATGGCATCGTTCGAGTCCTCCACACAGCGGAAGAAAATCGAGTTACGATCCAGCGAGAGGTTAATTTCATCACCCGCTAAAGTCTTGAATGGCACCATGGTCGATATCATTATCACGCCCCGGGTCGACTTCCAAAGTCTGTAAGTTCCGAAACTCACCCCCACTTAGGGCATCCGTTTTCCATCCCTTTGAACTGGAGCAGGGCCGGATAGCTGCCTCAGGTCCATCAAACGTTCCCGGACTCCCTTCGGAATGGACATGCCGGAGCTTCCCGTCCAGCCGGCCATCACCGAATCCTCTAAACGGCGGTAGCAGCGACTTGCGTCCTCCGAATGAGGAGCCGCATGGATACAGGCTGCCCAGAAGCTTTCAGCTGCATTCCAAAGTGCAGTCGGACGCAGAAGCTCGTACGCCGTTCCTTGCAGCTCAAGAGCTTCACCCAAATGCTTAGTCCCTGGATAAGCTTGAACGAAAACATGAAGAGCGGAACTCAGGCGTAAGGCAGAAATCTCAGCGCCACGATCAAACGCGAACTTACTCCGCGAAGAAAGGCCCTCCGCCAACTGACGAACTTCCTTCCATGCAGTCGCCTCCGTCTCGGTCGCGGCTTTCTTTGTTTTTTCTTTGAATTCGTTTTCCTTGCTCCACGATTTTAGCTGCGACTTCCAGGACTCGACGTCCTCCCTGAAAATCGGCGGCAGGTCTTTTAGTTTTAAAACTTGATCCACCAAGACCAGGCCTTCGTTTGGACTCTGCCGAGCCCGCACAGATATCTGTAACCCCAACCGAATGAAACGCTCCCACTCGAAGGGATGAGCCCTCCGAAATTCCTCGTCCCCAATTCCCCGTCGTACCTCGGCTAGTGAAGCATCAAAGTCCCGAATGGCCGCCAACGTCGTCGCCTTCAGGAGGGGATCGGCACTCTGAATCCCTAACTCAGTCGCAGGAACCGACGGTCCAGGAGCACGTGTATGACATTCCATGCAGAGGGATGCTGATCTCAATAGAACATTCCGAGCATAAGCTCGATGCCCCTCTTTCCACATGGCTGCACCATGAGCGGTTTCAGAGGACAGACTCGCAGCAAAAATTCGCATTCCCGGATCAAGGCCATCAAGCTCCCGCAGCTGATGCGCTTGTTCGGAGAGCTTCAAGGCACCTTTTTGAATGCGCTCCTGGCGCGCGGAATCTCCATCCGCCGAGGTCACAGAGTCCTCCAGAAGATCAGAGAACAAGCTCGTCAGCGAAACACCTAGACTGCGCATTCTGGAATTCCAGGCAGTTTGACCCACTGGGGACATTTCTGCTGCAAGAACGAGTGATCCCTCCGCGAGCAGAGCGATTGCTATTAAAACCAACCATCCAGCACTGGAAATCCGCGCAATGTACGGGGGATTCTTCTGGTGTGGAAGAATAGTAATTTTATTGAGAATCATATCTGCTCTCCTCGTCTTTTCTTATCTTGATCAAAGTGCGCGAGAGCCCGAGGCGGAGGATTCATTTCTCGGCCGATAATTCATCTGCAGGAGTTCAGCTAAAACTCGCATCCCGTCGGTCGCAGTGAAAATGCCGACGAGCTTCCCATTTTCTTGCACAATGAGGGCACATCCATACTTATGTTGAGCCATTTCGCTTAAGACTTGGTCCATCGCCGCAGTAGGGGAAACCGTATAAGGGTCCGGGGTCATAACCTCATCGACCGTCAGAGTCTCCGCCCCTTTGAAGGAAGCCGCTAACTTGATATCACGGTCCGTCAGTACGCCGACTAGGCGACCGCCATCCTGCACAGGAAGGTGCCGAAATCCGTGCTCCCGCATCATTTCCAACGCGGTCCGCAAAGGGATCCGAGCCCCCACGGAGTGAGGCATCGGGGTCATGAACTTCTGAATTTCAGGGATGGTTTTCATTGCTGCTCTCCTCAGTTGTTTCAGGCGACAAGACCGAATGGCCCTGACTCTTTTTACAGTCAGAGGGCAAGTGCCGTACCAATCCCGAAACGGTATCAAATCAACGCAGGAGGCTTAACGTTTTCGAAGAGTGACCCAACGTCTCATTCTGAGGAGTTGGGAGGGGCAAAATGTCCATGAGAGGACCTTAAAAACTCTTGAGACAACTGAAGAGCGCGATCCACCGAAAGAGACTCATCAATCAGAAGAATGAGGGACCGATCGCGGAGCCCCTCCCTCAGCTCGCCCCGAGCTTGAACGAGGTCGCCTTGAAGATCCGCTACCAGGAAGTCAGTGCCGAGGTCAGGGATCGACAATTGAACCCTTCTCCCCAAAGCGATCTTCTTAGACGTGAGCCAATCCACTTCTGCAAAAAAAGACTCCCCCGACGAACCTGCACGGCAGCAAAGAAGAATGCCCCTAGCCATGGGGTCATCTCCCCCGACTTTCTCAAACCGGCTCTCGAGTAGGGTTCGTAATGCATTGATCGAATTCAACGCTGGAA
>CANMSW010000112.1 GCA_947500275.1 Bacteriovoracaceae bacterium
CGTTGCATCCGGAAGGGGCCATGTTGATTTGGGCGTTGGCGGTTCGCGAAGCCCGTGCGAGTGTAGTGGCGGTCTATGCATTCGGGGGTCTTACGCTTGGAGCTGATCCGATCGCAACGGCCACTTCATTGGCTGCGCGCGAAGTGGGGCTTTTCTGGCCAGCCTTTATTGTCAGAAAAGAGCCAAAGGGACACGGGACAGGTAGATATATTGAGGGGACTGAAAACTTACCTCCTCGCGCGAAGTGCTTGGTTTTGGAGGACGTCGTCACAACGGGCGCCTCAAGTTTAAAGGCGATCGAGCGGTTGCGCGAGGCAGGTTACGAGCCAACTTCCGTTTTAACCGTTGTCGACCGAAATGAAGGTGGTCGCGAAGCCATTGAGCGCGAAGGCCTTCGTTTTCTCAAGCTGTTAGATCTCGCCGATCTCGTACAGGCTTAAAGGACCGTGTCTTTCAGAAATCCGATATCATCTCGTTCCGGATGGTCGACGGTGTAATGGAGGCCGCGGCTCTCTTTTCTCGCGAGAGCACATCGAACAATGAGTTCGGCTACGGTCACTAAATTTCTCAGTTCAATGAGATCCCGAGTGAGGAGGTAGTCCCAGTAATCCTGCTGGATCTCGGTTTTTAGGACTTCGAGCCTGCGTAGGGCCCGTTCCAATCGGCGATCACTGCGAACGATTCCGACATAGTTCCACATCAGGCTACGGATCTCGTGCCAAGTGGCTGCAATATCAATCTGCTCTTCAAGGTGAACCGCACGGCCCGAGTCCCATTCCGGTAGCGGGGGGGGGACTTGGGCTGGGTCACCTTGAGCCCGTAGCTCGGCGAACGCTTTTGCCCTCGGCAGGCCATCTTCAAACGCGCGGTGTGCAAACACCACTGCTTCCAGAAGCGAGTTACTGGCCAAGCGGTTCGCGCCGTGAAGACCGGTGCAGGCGACTTCGCCAACTCCGTAGAGCCCTTCGATCGAGGTTCGAGCATGCTCATCAACCCGGACTCCACCACAGGTGTAATGGCAAGCGGGCACTACGGGAATAGGGATCGTAGTAATATCGATTCCAAATCGGAGGCAGGTCTCGTATATGTTCGGGAACTTTCGTTTAAGTTCGTCGGGGGCCAGGTGAGTCGCATCCAGGAGCACGTGTTTATTTCCGGAACGCTTCATTTCCATGTCGATCGCGCGCGCAACTATATCACGCGGAGCCAGGGACCCGAGCGCATGGTATTTCTGCATGAACTCTTCACCGGCGCTGTTCCTGAGGACTGCCCCTTCGCCCCGAAGTGCCTCGGAAATGAGGAAGTTCCTTGCGGCTGGATGGAATAAGCACGTGGGGTGAAACTGCATGAACTCTAAGTTTGCCACCCGGGCGCCTGCCCGGTGAGCCATCGCGATGCCATCACCGGTCGCAGTGTCAGGGTTCGAGGTATAGAGGTAGACTTTTCCTGCGCCGCCACTGGCAAGCAGAGTGATATCTGCCGCGATCGTGACTACTTTTCCGGTTTTTTCGTCAAGGACATAGGCGCCTAAACAGCGACCGGGAGACTTCCGGCGGTCCCCTCGGATTTTCGCTTCCGTGATGAGGTCGATCGCAACGTGGTGGTCCAGGAGCGTAATATCGGGGTTCGACTGCGCCCGGTCCAAGAGGGCCTTCTCAATCGCCCATCCGGTGAGGTCGTCCGCGTGGAGGATGCGCCTCTGGCTATGGCCGCCTTCGCGGTGCAGATCAAAGGCCTCGGCGGGATCGACCGGCGGACGGTCGGTTGTTGGCTCATGACTTTTCGTGAACGAGACCCCCAGGTCGATCAGTTCTTGGACTCGTGCTGGCCCTTCTCGAACGCAGAGGTCGACAATGGCCTCAAGACAGAGGCCAGCGCCGGCGACATGCGTGTCTTTTTTGTGTTCCTCGAAGCTATCTTCTTTCGACCAGACCGAGGCGATTCCTCCCTGGGCATATCGGGTCGAGCCCTCTTCGGGTTCGACTTTGGTGGAGACAATGACTTGGCAGGAGTCTGCAAACTTAAGGGCGGCGCTGAGGCCCGCAATCCCGGAACCCAGGATCAAGACTTTTGGCCGTTGGGCACGGGACTGTCGAAAACTTGACGGCATGGAGTGAAAACCTCGGATTTTCAGCCTTTTTTCAAAGCTTTTGCCTGTGATTCAATCGGGATAAGCCGAACCATTTCAGGTTAAACTGAAGGGGGCCGCGCGGTCCAGTCGTACCCCAGGAGTGGGGAACCCAGGGAGGGGTTTATGAATTTTTTGCGCAAGAAGGCGCTCGCTCAAAGGTCGGGTGCATCTTTCATCTCGAAGGTTCGCGGATTCAAGTTCGGAACCTCCTCCTCAGTGGGGTCTAACATTCGGCGGTCGGTGATTCAGGGCATTCTGCTGTTGGCGGGCTTGAGCTCTGTGGCCTGGCTGGGAAGATGGTCCGCTGGAGTTGTGCTTGATCTGGAGCAGTCATCGAAAGTGACGGACCAACGGGACTCCGACGCTCTCCTAGAATCCCAAGTGAAATGGCTCAGTGGATCGGTGGACTCAGCTTTTGATCGCGCCCTTGAAGATGCGCACGATGTCTTGGTGTCGAATGGACGGCATCTCCCTCGCACTGCAGGGTTATTGGGAATTGCCGTCTTGAAGGAAGGGGCTTTGCGTTTCATTTGGAGTGAAACGACGCGCCCAAAGGTTCTTTCTTCCCGCGTTGATCAAGTGGAGTCTCTTCGGAAAGAGTTGCTGCTCGCTTTTAGTGGCGGATTGACCCCGGACGAAACTTCCAGCGGATCTTCTGAAAACGATCTGAAAGTTCTTCCGCTCGTGACTGCCCCGCTTTTTACAGTGGGGCAAACAAGCAAAGAGGCGCGAGCGGAATCGGATATCACGGCTACTCGCTGGATCGCGGTGAAGTTTGAATCCGGAATCGCTACCGCAGCAGCTCAGAAATCTGACGTGAGCGGCGGAGGCGCCGCATTGGAGGGAGAAGCAACAGAATCATCCGAGGTCGCTATTGCGCTCCTAGATCCTTCGAAAGTTTTTGCCGAGATTCCGGCTTCACGTGAACGAAGTCGTGGAGGTCAGCTCAGAGTCCGCTTGGTTGAAGCCGAAAGTTTCGCTGTTCTTGCTGCCTCTGAGCCACTTGAATTTGCGAGTCGGTTTCGAGCGGGGTCTGCAGCCCAATTGAAAGAGGCTGAAGGTCGCTCGAAAAATGAGCAGAATGGCTGGGCGCCCGGGACTGATTTGGTTCCCGTCCTGCGTGATTTTAGTTCATTAGGTCGTGTTTCGGCTCTGGGTAACTATGATGGCCATCGTGTGCGCATTCAGCGAACGAAGCGTTTTCCGCTCCTGGTCATGTCCGAGTTGCGCCGTCCCGCTGCTGCGAACCCTGCGATTGCTGACGCGAGCATCGGAGCCCCTTCTTCCGATCGTTGGGTTGCGGCCAGTCTTTTATTCTTAGCAGTCGGACTCCTCACTGCGGGGCTCCTCATGATGCTAACCCGATTGAGAAAAGGCGGCTGGATGCGAGCCTTCGAGGTCGCCCGTGTAAATCAAAAGGACACGAATCATCAGCCCGAAGTCTCCACAGGGGTTCAAGCGGCCCCTGCGGCGCCGTTAACCGAAGGCTCCGAGCTTGATTCGCTTTTGGGCATCGAGCAGAGCCCATTATCCGTGTCGATGGGGGAGGGTGCTGAATTGGCCGGCTCTCCGTCGTTTGCTTGGTCGAGTACGAATCGAGGTGCTCCGGATCAGATGATCGATCAAGTCGCTGAGTCCGCCGGTTTTGAGGCCGCCTCGCGCTCCTTTGCGGGGGATTCTGTTCACCTCAGCTCGCAACCGACTGCCGCGCAACTCTTGGTCGAGAACGCGCAGCTTCGACAGGAAGTTGAGGCTTTGAGGACGGGGAGAGAGTCGCTTGAGCGCGCGCTTGAGTCGACGCGAAAACGGGTCGATCTCCTTCACGAGGAGGATCGAATCCTAGCCGATTTCGAAACCGGGTCACTGATCCAGCGGCACCCCCGCGTGATTGCGGATCAAGCCGTCCAAACGGCTCATCAGCTGTGCAGGACTCCTTCGCTCTTTTTCTCGATCGACTCGAATCGCAGTGTTGCCGTCCTTGCTGCTGAAGCAGGTTTTTCCGAAGGTGGACGGCATGCTCCCGCTTCGCTCGAGTTTAATTTAGATGCGGAGGCGGCCTCCGCGATTGCGAAGATCACTCAAGAGGGATCGATCGCGTCGCTCTCGGAGTATGAGCCTCTGGCTCGGCTTATGATTACGACTTTCGGGGTCTCTCATTTCGAGGCTTGGGCCGTTACCGGTTATTCTTGGCTGGGTCGGGCTGCCGCCAAGCCGAGGGTCTTAGGGGTCCTCGTTCTGATGCAGAGTGGAAGCCAGACCTTGACCCGTCACCGCTCTCTAGGGAGGATGGTGCGAAACGCGGGCTTGGTTTACGAGAATGCGCTCCTGTCTCAATAATGGGCTGTGAGATCGCGACCGAGCCCCTTGAGCATTCCGATTCGATTCGGGGAGAGTTAGATAGAAAATGAACAAATCCTCCTCGCGACCTCGAGAAACGAAAGCGGCTGGTTTCGATCCGCACGCTCTTCTTGAGAAGCGTCTGCGTGAGCGCAGAAAACAAGAAGGAATACCCGATGGAGTGGATCCGTCGGAGCCGATTTCGTCCGAAGTCTTCTCGGCCCGGGCCCTTTGTGAAGTGAGCGCAAGTCGCTTGGTGGCCAACGCACGAGCGATATCAGAGCTCGTCCCGGGGCGTGCCCTGCTTCCGATGGTTAAAGCCAATGCATACGGCCATGGAGCCTCGTGGGCAGTGACCCAATTATTGGGTGGATTAGATTCCATATATGCCTTCGGTGTCGCCAGTCTTGAAGAGGGCGCGGAGCTTCGTGAGGAAGTTCCTCTATTAGGGCGAAGGAGAATTCCGATCGTTGCCTTTTCAGGGACCGGCCCCTTTACTTCGGAAAAAGGCGCCTACTGCGAGCACTTCGGTCTGACACCGGTGCTTTATACGGAAGAAGATTTTCGGCGGTTTCTCAAAGAGGGTTGGGCCGCCCGAGTTCAATACCATCTGAAGTTTAATACGGGGATGAATCGCCTGGGCCTCCCCGTCGAGTCGATTCAACGCGTTCGATCTGAACTATCAAAACTTGATCCAGAGCAAAGGCCGCAGGGAGTGCTCAGTCACTTGGCCATGGCCGAAGCGGCCGACAGCGCCCTCACTCGAAAACAAGTAGAAAAGTTTACGCAAATTCGCCGCGAACTTGAGCCGGTTTCCCCTGCTTCCCAGTTTCACTTAGCCAACAGCTCGGCGATTTGGAATGCGCAGGAGCTCGGCATCTCGGAGTTGACGGATCTGGTCCGTCCCGGACTTGCGCTGTACGGCGTGACCCCCTGGGGGGGTGCTCCCATGCGCGGAATTTCTCCGGTCTTGAGGCTCTCGGCGGAAGTGGTCCAAGTCCACACGTTGAAAGCAGGGGAGAGCGTCGGGTACGGAGCGCAGTTCAAAGTTCCGGGAAGTGCGCAGAAACCTGTCCGCGTCGCGATTCTCAATTGTGGTTATGCCGATGGGTTGCCTCGACTCCTGAAAGGAGTAGGCGGTGCAACGGGCGGGCAGGCGTGGTTGGGCGGGCGAGCCGTTCGCTTTCTCGGTGTGATTTCCATGGATATGTCGGCGGTTGAATGCGGCGATTCTGTTCGCCCTGGAGATCGTGCTGAACTCTTAGGGCCGCAAATAGATCCCTGGACGCAAGCCCAAGCCGCGCAGACGATTCCATACGAATTACTGACTTCGATCACGGCGCGAGTGCGCCGCCGGGAGGGGCCGTGAGCTCTACACTTCAGCGTCCTGCGAATTATGATCCGAATGCCCATATTCGCCTCAAGGAGGTAACCAAGTCCTTTCGAGGCGGTCGGGATCAGGTTCTCAAGGGCGTGAGTGTTGATTTCCCTGAGGGAAAGTTAACCTATATCTTGGGTGGGTCTGGGGCTGGAAAATCTGTCACTTTAAAGCACATTTTAGGCCTTATTCGTCCTGATTCGGGAACAGTCGAAGTCGCTGGTCGAGACCTTGCAAACCTTTCTTCAAGAGAGCTCGTCGAACACCGACAGTTGTTCGGAATGCTTTTTCAAAACTCGGCGCTTTTTGATGATTTTACGATTTTTGAAAACGTGGCGTTTCCTTTGCGCGAGCACACGAACTTTTCCGAGGAGGAAATCGAAGACAAGGTGATCGCGTCTTTAAAGTCGTTAGGGATGAATGGCGGCTACGACAAGTTTCCGAATGAGCTGTCAGGAGGCATGAGAAAACGCGTCGGTCTGGCCCGGGCCATTGTTCGGGAACCGAAGATCCTTCTCTACGATGAGCCAACGACGGGTCTTGATCCGGTCACTCGGACGACCGTGGATGAGCTGATCGAGCACCTCAAGTCGCGCCTACACCTCACTTCGCTGGTTATCAGTCATGATATTCCGTCGGCCCTGCTGCTTGCGGATCGGATCGCATTTCTTCATCAGGGCCGAATTGTGTTCTGGGGCGTGCCCTCTGAATTCAGAGAGTCGGATCACCCGGCCATTCAAGCATTCCTTCAAGCCGAGCGCAGAACCCTTCAGGCCCTGAAGCCTCTTGAAAGGGCATGAGGACATGGACCTTTGGCTGATCAGAACCCATCAGAATGAAATTGCAGGACCTTACACGCGCGATCGACTTTTAGGGTTGATACGGGAAGGGGCCTTGGCTTTTCGCGATGAAGTGTGTCGCGCGAACGACGAGTGGTTCTCCTTAAATGAGCTAGAAGAAGTTCGGAAGCGACTCGGACCTGAAGTGCCGGAAATTCTCCGCACAGCGATTCGCGCTCGAGCACGCTCGGAGGGGGCCGGCGACGACTCGGACCTGACTGAAGACTTGACCGAGGAAGTTCTAGTTGCAGTCGATGAGGTCACGGAGCCCGGAGTTGAGTTCACTTCTCAGGCAAGTCCGCCTTCCCAGGCTTCATCTCAGGGGGTAAACCCATGGTTTGGTGAGGGCACTCCCTCTGTGGGCGGACAGGGAGCTGAATCCACTCGAGTCGTCGGAAGGCATTCGCCCCAGGGACCTGGCGCAGCGAGCCGCCCTTCCCCGACAGTATTGGGTCGCTCTGAATCTGGCCCCGGAGCTAGGACGCCTCCACGGGTCGAGGTGGCATCATCGAACCTACCAGAAAGCTCGTTATTTCGAGCATTGGGTTTGACGCTCGCTCTTTTGGCTTTAGTGACGATTTATTGGGTCTTCAGGATCTTACGGTCCGAATAGAC
>CANMSW010000113.1 GCA_947500275.1 Bacteriovoracaceae bacterium
ACGGCGACTCGAGAAGTCCACCAAGCGTTTGAAGCCTTTGGTGGGATCAGCGAAGCCAACCGTGCGAAAATTGAACGAAAAGAAGTCGCTGTCCTTTACGGAAAGTTGGTCGAGCCCGAGTGGTGGACTTCTCAAGGTAAAGTAGCCCCACAGGAGATCGCAGATTCCATTTTTGAAATCTTAGGCAGTGTTCGCGACGCGATTCAGAATGAAGGGTTACAGCCAGAACTCCGTTTGCTCGAGGAAGGCGCTTTTGTTGCTTATTTCGAAATTTGGTCGGAAGGTTCGGGCGGTTTTTCGGCGCCGATGAATGCGATTCTCGCGATTCGGCGCGCGCTGCTTCGGGTGAATGGACTCCGCAAAACGGACGGCCATCGCGAAATCCGAGTGCAGATGGGCCTGAGAACGGGGCTCCTGGTCCGGGATGCGCGTTCGATACCAAACCGATATGTTGGCGTTGCCGTCCGTGAAGCCCAGGAGCTTGCACGTGCCGCGGGCGTTATCGGGGTCGATTGTCTGATAGCCCCGATGGGGGATCCCGCTCGTGGGGATCCGCTGGCTCAATTGATGAGTGATTTCTTACTGAGGCCCGTCGCCGAGGGGAAATTCCGCTCTTGGGATTCCAGTTCGGGTTCGATGAAAATGGGAGAGCGAATTCCTCTCCATATCATTGAGGGCATTCGTCGATCGCAAGAGTCCGGCGAGACTCAAGAAATTCCGCAAACCGAGGGCATGTATTTCGAGCCGGTTCGATCGGGCGACGGCCATGACTCGCCCGGTGTTTTCGCGAGTAGCGCCTTGTTCGAGCTCGATCAGGATCTCCTCACCCGGAATAATGTGATTCGAATCGATCGTTCCCGCACGAATTCAGATCCGGCCCCGGCTGAGACGTCGACGGCTAACGAGTCGACTCCGGAAAAGCCTGATCAAAAGTCCGAGGCTTCTTGAGCTCGGCGAGCGCCGTTAAATTCGGATAAAAGACTTGGTTCATCAGGATGCGCTTCGCGATTCGAGCGAAGAGGCGAGCCCGCCAGGTCGACGTATGTGCCCAGAGTTTCCCGCGAACGGTGGTGCCTTGTGCGGCTTGGTCCGACGAGAGTTCGGGCGCGCCGTGAGGTGTTCCGGGAATCAGCTCGATTTCCCATTCGAGACGATCAAAGAGTTTGACGACCTGGGGCTTTGTTTCGGAGACAAATTCGACGTGGACCCGCTTTCCTTTTTCGTAAGCGGTAACCCTTCCCGTGAGCTCGAAGCGCCGGTCCGAGCGTTGGCGGGGCTCGATCGTGAATCGGACGATCGCACCTGGAGTCACGTCTTGCATGTTCAAGGGGAGGGGATTGCCCATCCCGTCCATTCGGCGTGCATCGACAGTGATGTGATGCCATTGAGACCACGCCAAAACGGAATCAAGCGCCTGACCGAGTGTTTCGATCGGAACCGGTGAGGGGACTTCCCTCTCAAAATAGATGTCCTGGTTGTCCCCTTGGCTGAGGCCCGCCATGACAAGAAGAGTAAGGACTAAGGTAACCCCAAAGGCGACGGTGTATTTCGGGAAAGGGCGGCGGTCTTTGGACTCTGAAGTACTCGGATTGTGTTCGGCCATGGTCAAAATTCTCCCGGGATCGGTGAAGGGAACCTCTTTGAGCTATCTCTCGCCAGAAGGGTCGTCAACGCTTGGAAACTTTGAGAAGATGAATTTGGCTATGAAAGATTCCCAATCGAACGTCAGACTCCGACCTTTGCAGCCCCGCGTGCTCCACCTCGGGGAGGGGGTCATCGTTTTAGATAAACCTGCGGGTTGGCTCACGATCCCTGGGCGTGCTGCTCCGGGCACCGAAGCTCCCCCGATCCTCGTCGACTGGTTAGAGCAATCTCCGGACTCTCCGGTTCGGGGCGGTAAGGCTTGGATCGTTCACCGTCTCGATCGCGAGACCAGCGGCGTGATCGTTTTTGCGCGGACTGCCGAGTCCCATCGGGCTCTTTGTATGGCCTTTGAAAATCGCGAGACCAAAAAAATCTATGAGTGCTTGGCCTCCGGCAACCCACCTCTCCCTGTATTTAAGGTAGCGGAGCCGATTGGGGGCGTGCCGTCGCAGTCCCAGGTGGAGGTGCTTCGGCGCTCGGACATGGGCTTCCATGCTCGCGTCCGAATCTTCACGGGAAGGCGACATCAAATTCGAATCCACCTTTCGAATCGGGGTTATCCGATATGGGGCGATGTTCGTTATGGTGGCGCGATGGAAATTCGCGGAAAAGTAATATCGCGTGTGGCGCTGCATGCTCGCAAGCTGGAGATCCCGGGCTGGGGAGCCTTTGAATCAGAATTGCCAGGCGATTTTCAAACGTGGCTCGAGGAGTTGCAATGAAGACGACACAAAGTGCTCAGGGCGCGGCCCGCGAGGAGCTCGAGTTTGCGTGGAATGCGCGCGAGAAGTCCGGGGAATTGAAGAGGCTTGAAGCCCTCCGTGTTTTTCACGGCCCTGGTGAATCCGATAGCGATTTGCGGGGGCTTGCAATCGACCGTTATGGATCACATGCTTGGATCACCGAATGGGAGGGACTGAGTGGTTCGCAAGCGCGAAGCCTTCGTCCCTTGCTGAGTGAGTTTCTAAAGTCCAAAGGGCTTGAATCCGCAGTGGCGCTGTGGCGCCCCGACCCTGGAAAGGGAATCCCGGACGAGCCAGAAGTTCTTTTTGGTAAAGTTCCCGCTGAGCCTTTTGTCGTGCAGGAGGGGGCGCTGAAGTTCCAAATTCGGCTGCGGGAAGTCAGGCACCCCGGGCTGTTTTTGGACCATGAACCGTTGCGGCGCTGGCTCGTGGATCGGGTGAAAGATCAGCGTGTTTTGAATCTCTTCGCTTACACGGGAAGTTTGTCAGTGGCCTGTGGCCAAGGGGGAGCTTCCCAAGTAACGACCCTCGATCTGTCGAAACCGACGATTGAGTGGGCGAGCGAGAATTGGGCCTTGAATGGACTGGCAAAAGAGTCTTCCGACTTTATATTCGGGGATAGTTTCGAATGGCTTTCGAAATTTGCAAAAAAGGGAAAGCACTTCGATTGTGTGATTCTCGATCCGCCTTCTTTTTCCCGGGATAAAAAGGGAGGCACCTTCTCCACTTCGAAAGATTTAGGTCGCCTTCATGAGGGCGTTCTTTCGGTGTTGGCCCCGGGCGGGATGATCGTCACTTCGATTAACTCCGCCAACGTGTTCGTTGAAAAATACGAGATGGATATCAAAGCAGCGGCGCTGCGGGCTGGACGAACGTTCAGTGTCCTGCATCGGTTTGATTTGCCGGAAACGTTTCCGACCCGATTAGGGGAGTCGATCCAACAGCGCTATTTAAAGGGCTTTATTCTCCGCGAACGCGTTTGATTTCCTCGAGGTCTAACGGAAGCGGGCATTCCACTCGGATCGGGGCGCCGCCCATGGGGTGAGGGAACTCGATGAGATGCGAGTGAAGCGCGGGACGCGAAAAACCATGGAGTTTCGCGTTTCGGGCGTACTTGCGGTCGCCTAGAAGTGGATGTCCTGCGTGGGCCATTTGGACACGGATCTGATGGGATCTCCCGGTGTCCAACTCAACTTCAACCAGGGTCAGGAGAGTGCCTTCGTAATTTCCATGCGCGAGTGGGCGCGCTTGGAGCCGAGCGATTTTTGCCCCTCGAGTGCCGTCGCGAACCACGCGCGACTCATTGGTGGCCTCATTCTTCAGAAGCGAATGCTCGAGGTTCAGGTTTTTTTCAATTTTGCCCTCAACCCAAGCCACGTAGGAGCGCTTGAGTTCCCCGGCTTGAAGAGCGCTCGTGAGGCGCTGAGCGGATTTGGTTCTTTTTGCGACCACCATCACGCCTGACGTGTTTCGGTCGAGCCGATGCACGAGTCCGACGTAGTTTCGGCCAAAGTAGATCCGGAGCCAGTCCACGAGGTTGATATCTCCTGTGTGCTCGCCTTGGCTCAGAAGGCCTGCGGGTTTATCCAGGACGACCAAATGGGCGTCCTCCAGAAGGATTTTTGGGGTCAAGGCTTTCGGAAACTCGGGGGTCGTCATGAAACAGTCTCTCTTCTGAGGAATCCTTGCTTATTCTGTGCTCTGAATCCATTTCAGAAGCTTCCTCCCCAGGTATTTCTCGCCGTATACTTGGATCTGAATGATGTCGGCAAGTGCAGGTCGAAAGCGACTTCAAGCTCAAGTCGTGGTGAGGATCCTTGGGATTCTCGTTCTCCTTTGCTCGTTCGCAGCCGTCGGGCTTGGGGTCTGGAAGACTCGCCTCAACCGATCCGAAATTCAGCAGACTCAAGCTCTTTGGCGCTCAGTAGGGGGCGTGGCTTCTTCTCTTTTCGACGGAGCTTTCTATTTTTCTCGTGAAGAGGGTTACGATCCTGAAATTCGTAAGCTTTTTGACGAAAATCCAGAGCTCCTAGCGGTCCAGCATGTCGATCCGGCGGGGCGCATCGTGCATCGCGAGGAGTCGCGCCCAATCGCGACCCCACCCCAAGATTGGGGATCGGTAGCGCCCGAGCTCCTCAAACAGATTCAGAGCGGGTTGCCTGGGGTTCGGACGGAAACCGGATTTCGCTTCGTTTGGGTTTTTCCAGGGGAAGCCTCCTCCCTCGTGCTTGAAACCCGAGCCCTCTCGACCGCCTGGATTGTGCTGGGCGGTCTGGCTTTCATTTTGGTGGTCCTTACGGCTGGCGTTGCCGTCATCGCTCTGCGCCCCGACTGGTTCCAAAGGCTCTTAGTCGATGATCAGAAAGCCTCGTCCTTAGCGACCGTTCAGTCGTTCAGTCGCTTCGCCTGGAAAGCGTGGCCCTTGTGGCTGAAAGTTTTCTCGTTGGTCTTGCTGGTGAACTTTCTGACGGGACTCGTTTTGTTTGAGTCGCTCTCGCGGTGGCAGAGCACTGACTTGGGAGCGCGGATTCAGCGAGAAGCAACTCTCTTGGCGCGGTTTTCAAACCCGAAGCTGATTGCCGATTTTCGGGCTCATTTTTACGACCCTTCAGCGAGCGCCATTTTCCGGAAGTCCGTCAGTGAAATCATCGCCGTCAACACGGACCTGGAGCGCATCCGGGTGATTTCTCGTAAAACAGGGGCCGTGCTTTTCACGAGCGATCTGATCGATGCCGAAAGCGGCGGAGTGCCCCTGGGAGTCGTCGAGCCGGTGAAGTTTGGGGCAGAGCTAAGTGCCCGTGTCTCGCAAGATGGCTTCGCAGTAGAAGGGGAATCGCAGTCCGTCGGAAAGACCTTCCGCGTCGTGGTCGATGGCGGCCAGCCGGATGGAGCCTCCAATGCGCTCGACGAGATTCTTCGATCGAAAGTTTCCGAGGAGTCGCTCTACTGGGTGGAGTATCGCTTTGGTTTACGTTCGCTTGCAGCCGGGATCGAGAAAGTTCGAAGGGAGCTGCTTCTGAATTTGCTCCCCGTTCTCTTGATATCAGTCGCGTTGGCGCTCGCGCTCGCGCGGTTTCTGAGTGAGCCCATTCGCCAGCTCATCGGCGCTCTTCGTGGGATTGGGCAGGGGGACTTATCGACCAAAGTGGCCGTGACTCGTGGCGATGAAATCGGCGAGCTCGAAAAAGCGTTCAACACGATGATCGAAGAGCTGCGGCGCAAGCAGGAGCTGAAAAAGTACCTCTCCGACGCGACTTACCGGCAGATCGTCGAGGCTTCCGAGTCCGGGCGTCCGCAAGGTGAGAGTGGCGCGCGTAAGCTCGAAGCAGCAGTTTTATTCTCAGATATCCGCGGCTTCGTCACTCATTGTGAAACTTCCGAGGCCGAAGAAGTTTTGCAGATGCTCAACGAGTATTTTGCGGAGATGGTGACTGCGATTTACGCGCACGGGGGAGAAGTCGATAAGTTCATCGGGGACGCCGTTTTAGCTGTTTTTTACATTCGGGATGAAGACTCGGGCGAGGGAATGGAGGGCTCGGGGTCTTGCTTACGAGCCATCCAGGCGGCTTTAGAAATGAAAGCGCGCCTGGAATCCTTCAACGAGCGTCGGCGTTCCAAGAAGAAGTTCACGATTGATATCGGAATCGGAATTAGCTTTGGTCGCGTGATCAGTGGCGAAATGGGAACGCGTGATCGTCGCGACTTCACCGTGATCGGAGATGCCGTGAACGTGGCGAGTCGCATCGAGAAGTTTTCGAAAAAAGGCCGCGGCACCAAGGTCGTCTTTAGTGGAGGAGTGGAAGACCGTGTTCGTGGTCTCGTGGGGTACGACCTCCTTGAAGAAGCACCAGTCGCTGGAAAAGAAGAGCGCATCCGAGTCTGTGAGCTGACAGAAATTCGTGAGCTAGGTTCTTTGATTCATTTGCTTTCGAGCTCGGATCCGAAAGTACGCACCCAAGCTTTGGGGCTCTTAGCGCTTTCGCGGAGTCAGGATTCGGTGGAGCCTCTGCTCCAGCATCTGCAGGACGAGTCGGAGTCGGTTCGTTCGGCCGCGGCCCGTGGCATTGGGATCCTTCCTATTTCGGCCTTGCCCGCTACTCTGAGTGAACGTCTGGTGGATCGCTTGATTGCGCGACTCGATGAAGAACCTTCGCGCAAAGTGTTGAGTTCCCTGGTGCTTGCGATCGGGAAAGTCTGCACCGACTTGCGCATTCTTCGGCTGGAATCGTTCCTGGTCGTCGAGGGTGAAGACCGATTGGTCGCAGACGCTGTCGAAGCCATGGGGGCGCTTGCGCCTCGGTTTCCTGAAGTCCAGGATCGGTTGATTCCCTTGCTCTCGAGTCGCTCCAACCGAGTGCGCGCCAATGCGGCGAAATCCCTGTTTCTGGCGGGACGGCACGAAGTCATCGATTCTCTGACTCCGATGCTCTTGAATTCGAACCCCCTCATGCGCGCCAGTGGCGCTTGGGCGATGGGGGAGCTCGCGGCCGCGCTTCCGATGGACTCGCCCTGGCTCATTGAGGGTCTTTTTAGCCAAAAACGCCTGGAATCGGCTGTGCTCAGCGAGTCGGGTTCCGGGGATCGCCTTCTTGATCCGGCCGAGCGAACCCGTCAATTTGCTCGCTTCAAGCCCCTCCTTGCTGCGCTTCAGGCCAGCGTTCCTATGCTCGTGGCGCTTCTGAAGGACTCGGACGAGCGCGTCAGGCGGCAGTCGATTTCCGCTTTGGGCAAAATCCAGGATCGCTCCGCTTTGATGCCGCTGATCGAATCCATCGACTTTCAGCGGGACTCCCGTGAGACCCTTTTGGAGATCTCCCAGGCGCTGCGTTCGATTGGGGCGCACCGTTTGGTGCGGGAAGTCGTTGATCGGCTGACTTGATCCCCCATTTTTGACCGG
>CANMSW010000114.1 GCA_947500275.1 Bacteriovoracaceae bacterium
CCCCCGAAGGCCATCGCTCACTCCTTTGGGTTCGTTGGAAAGGTCGCCCCCGGATTGCGGGCAATCGTGTGCGAGAGGACCTCGCCTATTTCTTCAGCCTGAAGCTTGAGTGTGAGAACCAAGCTATTCCAACTATTCTGAAACGCATTGTAGGCCATGAGCGCAACCACGGCGACAACGATCCCCGAAGCCGTTGCGACGAGCGCTTCTGAAATCCCTGCTGCCACGACTGCGAATCCTCCGACTCCTTTTTCAGCCATTTCATGAAACGACTGAAGGATCCCGACGACCGTTCCAAAAAGGCCAATGAACGGGGACGCACTCGCGATGGTCCCTAGCATCCAAAGGTTCTGGCGAAGCTCTTGATTGAGACCCTGCCTACGCCTTTCAGCGGCTTCCCACCACCCCTCGCGGAGCGAAGCTTCCCGCGCCGTCAGGCGATCCAGTGCGGCTTCGACTAATCGTGAAAGAGGCAGTTCAGCGTGCTTCTGGCAGTGAGCTCGCAAGTCCCGCTCATCTTGTCCGCGTAAGAGCAAATTCAGGGTCGCAAGATGAAAAGCTTTCTGTTCACGTCCCAGCTTTCGAAAGCGAAGCCCCCGCTCGACAATCACGGCCCACGCGACGAGCGAGCACAGCAGAAGGGGAATCATCGTCAGACCGCCAGATTTCAGAAGATCAAGAAGAGCATTCATGTGTTTTTCGCGACTCCGTACTTGAAACGCTAGCCGCGGCTCCCTAGGATGTCAAATTTCCGACACTGACGCATTCACTCAAGGATACTTGCTATGACCTCCCAAACTCGAGCCGCATCGAATCAAAAAAAGAAATCCTCACGAGCTCTTTTCACCGTCGGAATCCTCATTCTGCTCGGATGCGTGACCGCCGCACTCCCGGGCTGCACGCAGAAAAAGCCCCTCGAGTTCCCAGTGGACGCACCTGCGCTTGCAGTTGGCTCAAGCCTTTTCCCCATGGATTGGCGCGATGTCGCAGAGCTCGAAATCCGAAAAGAAGATCCTGTGTCGGGTGACCAGTGGAGCGTCCATTTGAACCGACCCTCGGACACTTGGGAAATCCTCGATGCCTCGGTCCCCTTCACTCTCCAAGATCGAAGAGCGGACACCAAATTCCTGGGTCACCTCATCGACACGCTGTCGACTCTCCGCGTGCACGACTTTGCGCTCCAAGGCCCCCCTTCTTCCTTCGGACTCGACCACCCGACTTGGATCCTTCGCTGGAAGCTCAAAGAGCGCTCTCACGAACTGAGGCTTGGTGACGTCTCGAATGGCGCAATGCGCTTTGCAGAACTTCCAGGACGAATCGACGCAGCAGGAAAACCACGAACTCTCATTATTGTGGGTGCTGCTTTAGAGATGCTCGCGCGACTCGACTCGTTCCAAGCCGTTCGCGCCCAAGTCATTCCCACATTCGAGAGTGACGATATCGATGTCATCCAGACCCAGTCGCGATCCGGGAAGTTTCTCGCCGAACGATACAATGAAGGCTGGGTCATTCCGGGTACGACCAAAGCTCCCGCCCGGGATGCAGCGGCACTTTTAGAGTCCCTCACTCACTTGCGGGCACGTCGCTTTCTTGACGATCAATCCCCACCGATCGATCCCGAGAAGCTACGAGCGACGCTTGAAAACAAATCTGAATTTCAGGCTTTTTTCACGGAGCGAAAGCAGGGCCTCATTGCGCTGAAAGCCGCGCGTGCCAACGGAACCTGGTATGCCACGTTGAGTTCACGACCAGGAATCCTCTTTGAGCTTTTCCCGGAAGCGGAAAAACTCTTCCACTGACTGATTCGAGGGCCGTGCCTTTCGCACCCAAGCGTGGGTAAAAAATTCCTGTGGCCCTTTGATCAGGCATCACTCAGACTCATAGAGTGTTTGTCAAAGCGCACTTAAGCTTCGAACTCGAAGGAAACACGCTGGAGTTTGTCCACCAGAACCTCGCTCCCTCCGGAGTGAGTGGACTCCCGTGGGCGCCTCTCTCCCCGCTGAAACACTTTGGTAAGAAAGTTTTAATCCATGTCCGCCTCGCGACTCCCGAGCCGCAGGCTTTTAAAATCCATGGAACGATTTTCCGCGAACAAACCCAGTTCAGTGCCTCGATGGGTATCCGTTTCGATAACAACGCACCCTTGATGGAACTCATTCGGAATCAGGCCCGAAAGTTCGGCTTCATGCCGACCGAATACATGCGGAAATACCCTCGTCTGCCCGCGGATCCAGATATCCCTACTTTTCCATTGATGGCGATGGTCAGCTCACCCGCTGCCGATGCCCAGGGGCCGACCCCGCAACAAACGATTCTCTTCCACGTGTCGAACTTAAGTCCGAACGGAATCCTCATCTTCACTGAAAACCAACTCTCGATCGGCTATCAGCCGGGCGAACGCGTTCAGATTATCCTCGATCCCCGCGGCTGGTTTCCAGTTTCGATTAAGATCGCCGCCCTGATTTGCCGAGTCACCGACGAGCAGCACCCGAAAACCGGAAATCTCATCCGTTCCTTAGGGATCAAGTTCCTCAAAGTCGACGACGAGCAACGAGACGCCTTCCTCGATCTTCTGCGTGATATTTTAGAGCGACTGAAAATCAGAATTCAAGTCTAGCTCGAATGAAACTGCAGTCACTCTTCTCACTCCCTCTCTTTTTTTCATTGCTCGCCTGCAACGGCAGACCCGAACGGTTTCCGGACGTCGAGAGAACCGAACGATTGCCGTATGGATATCACTATCAACTCAAGACCCAAGCCAACCCCCTGAAGCGGGTGCTTTTTCTCCACGGGGGAGGACTTCTTGCGGGCTCTGCGCTCATGCGACGCTTCGATGAAGTGGCGCGGCACCTCGCAACCCAGAACTTCGAAGTCCTCTCGGTCGAATACCCCCTCTTGTGGCAGGGCTTAAGTTTAACGAACGGTGCCGATCTCATTCATTGCGCATTAAGTACGTTCGCGGGATCAGAACCCGTCGCCATGGTGGGAGTCTCAGCCGGAAGCTGGCTCGGTCTCAGGGGGTTGAGCGCGAGCCCGAGCTCGGGTCCCTGCTTGAATCACCCCCCGGTCGATCGATTCGCGGGGATCAGCCCGATGCTTCAGCCGCGGGACGCTTTCGGACCCCATTTAGTGGCCGCTTGGTTCGAGAGAACTTGGGAGATCCCGAGAATCACGCGTCAGGACTTTCCTTCCCAACTTTTCATCCTCCACGGACGAAGGGATTGGCTTGTGCCGGAGCCTAACTCGCGAGAATTTTGCAGCGCAGATCAGACCGCGCAAAATACCGGAGACTGCACCCGAATCGTGACCGACGGTGGGCACTTCCTCCTGAATGACGGAAGGGCTGGCTCGGAAAGCGACGACCAAAAGCTCATCGAATTTTTAGCTCGATAAGAAAACTGAGTTTAAAGGCATCAGTCGCGATGCTCGAGCTCCAAGAGGCTCATCCAGGACGCATTCACGCCCTGGAGGTCTTGAACCGATCCATGAGCCGACGATTGGTCATGCCCAAAGTGATTAGCCGCCCGGATCGCGACCACCCACGCCCCGACGGCGCGTCCGGAGGCAATCCCTGCTTCTGAGTCTTCAAAAATCAGCGCATTTTGAGGAGCCACGCCCAAGGTCGAGAGGGCCTTTTGATATCCGTCAGGGGCCGGCTTACTTCGAAGGTAGTCCTCCGCCCCATAGATCACTTCAAAACAATTTCGAACTTGCAAATGATCGAGCGCAAACAGGATTTCGCGTCGATGCGAACCGGACACCAGGCCTAAACGGAATCGTCCGTGAAGGGCACGAACGGCGGCCGAAGCGCCGGGGATTTCGATGATATCATTCGCAAGATGAGCCCGGTAACGCTCGACGAGACGATGAAGCGCTGACTCCCGCGATTCAGGGATCTTATACTTTGACTCGATCCAAGACCACATGGAGTCCCAGGTCCGTCCCGTGATCTGTGCAGCGTCCGTCGGATCAAGCGCGATGCCCCACCACTCCCGAAAACTTTCATGGACCACTTTGGCTGCAGTCGCTTCGGAATCGATCAAAGTTCCATCCAGATCAAAAAGGACGGTCGAGAGTTCAGGGCGAATCAAAGAAGGTCGGCTCATAGCTGCCGAGTTTCTAAGGGGGAAGGATCTCTGTCAATCGATTGGACTGCCGGCCGCTATTTCTCGAATGCGGACGCCTTTAACCGAAACAGTCCGCCATCATCTTGATCACTAAAGACGACCAGAGCATCCCCCGAGTCACTGAGTGCCACGGCCGGAGACTGAGCGCACTCGCGGGTATTCGTCACACCTGAAAGAATGAATCGACCACAGCCGTCCCCTAAAACTTGGATGGGCATCCAGCCTTCCTCCCACGCAAAGCGGGAGACCAGAGTCTTCCGGATGTCGTCCGCGACCGTAGCGCCATCCTCTTCGGCCCAATTCAAGGCTAAAACGGCGTTGCCGTTCAATCGGCCTTTCAAACTCAGCCCCGATAAGGCGAGGTGATGGGTGAACGAATCTTCCCACTCCCCTACCCATTCGGGATCACTCCAAGAGCTTGTATCGAGATCATAGGTGGCCGAGTAAATTCGACTGACGGTTTGAGAAGAACTGGCGAGAGAGGCCGCATGGGCCACCCAGACCGCCACAAATTTCCCTGCGCCTACCGCTGCTATCCGAAAGGCAGGAAGAAGCTCGCCATTCGCTTCATCCGGTGACGCGCTGGAAAGAGAAAATCTTCCATTCAGGAGCCCGTCGAAGACGAAAGAGACTTCAGCGTCGACGACGAGATCCCCATCGATCGACTGCAGGACAAACGAGTAGAGGTCGCTCGACTCTTCATCTCGCGCGAGAACCAGGAAGTTCCCATTGAGATCCGTCGCGGCATCGAACTCCGCAACTCCTGCGAGCAACTCCGTCGTTTGCAGATCGGACTTCAAGCCCGAAAAACAGGAACTAAAGAGACTCGTCACAACACCGATCGACGAAGAATCCCTGAAAAAGGCACAAACCCATTCTGCGCCGTCTGATAAGATTCTCGAGTCCCCCGCGCGTTCGCCGCTTGATGCCACCGAGGTTAAAGTTTGATCCTGCTCATCGGTATCGAACGCATTCGTCCCTGAACCATCGCGAACATACAACCCGAGCGGGTCGCCTCCCCATGCAAGGTGAGCGCGCCCAGTTCCGTCGAAACTTCCGTAAACCGGCGACCGATGAAAACTCACTAGCGTCGAATCAGCCGAAGGGAGAGGCAGAATAGAGTCCGTAATCGTCGCTGCGATGGGCGTCTCCCACTGCCCCCCCTGCAGAAGAACGGTACTGAACTGTTCTTCCGATATACGATCTCCAAGAACAGCGAGCAACCTTCCGCCCAGCAGATCTTCAATCAACCAGGGGATACCCGCTTCATTGACCGCACTCGCATCGTGAAACGAACCCTCACCTGTCGACAAAAAACCTTCACCGGACTGATATCGAAGCCCCTCATACTCAAATAGGCCCGAGTCGGACTCGTAGAACGAAGCCAGTACATAGAGGTTCGTCCCATCACTCCCGGCGTCGAAGCGGCTGAAAGTTCGTGGATCAGTCGTAGAAGGTATCGCAGGACGGGGTTCGAGCGTGATCGCTTCGCCCCAGGAACGCCCCCGAAGCCCGGATGAAAGAAAGGCTGAACTTTCGAAAAGCCCCACCTGCGAGCAAGCACTGAGACCGATGAATCCACTGAAGATTCCGAGGCGGCAGGCCCATCTTGCGAGAGGTTTAAAGTTCATTCGGACTCCTCGAGCAAGGAGTCTGTGAGCTCGGCGCCATAGAGTCCCAAAATGACGGGATTCGTAGCGCTCGACATCGGCATGGGGAAAACCACTACGGCTTCGCCATTCGCAAAGTAGGCGGCTTCCATTTTGGCAAAACCGCAGCCAGTTATATAATCCGTCGCCGTGTCGGTTGCATCTTGCTGAGCAACGGCCGGACACGGAACCTCGTTTTCGAAAGTCTCTTGAGCAGTCCAACCCGATCCATCCACGTAGTGGTAAGTCGCGTGGACCCAAGTCCGCTCCGCTGCCTCACCTTGGTTCGCGTCCGAATCGGGGTCGGTGATTTGCGCCAAAAGAAGAGCACCGCCCGATCCATTTGAAGCGAGCTGAATTTCATTCACGGGGCGATAAGTCGAGAACGACTCGGAGTCATTCTCGACGTGATCGAACTCGTCGATTTCGATGGTATCAGATGAGGTATCCCAGCCCGACCCGACGGTGTACGTGCGCGAGAAGATCTTGGTCACCGGCGCAGTCGTCGTTGTGTAGTCGGAGATCACGGCTACTACTAAAAAACGCCCATCCCCTAAGTAGGCCACGCGTGGAGTTGCGAACTCTAAACCGGGCTCAGTGGCTGAGTAATCAAGATCAGAACCCGAGGAGAACGTTTCGTCTGACTCCTGAGCAAACGTGGTCGTCGTCTTGGTTGATCGATAGAGATCGTCGAGCGGCATCGGCCCCGCCCAAAGTCCATCAGGGCCCTGCACCGAAGCATAGAGTCGATATTGACAGTTTTTCGCCAAAGTGGAGCAGCTCACAGTGAGTTCATCCGAGTGCTTTGAGATATAGACTGCGAGGACCGTCCCTTGAAGATCAGTAGCCGCATCGAAGACCCGAGTCATGCCGTTCGAGAAAGGGTTCAGTGCATGGAAGTCATCGTCATCGTCTTCAACACGGTCAGGCATTAATGCCCAATAATTGTTCTCTTCTGAATTGATGGAATAGATCGTAGAGATCACCGAAGTGTCTGAACGGTCATCGGTTGGATCCTGCGCGATCCACATAAAAACGGTGCGAAAGCCATCATAAAGCAGTTTTAGCTGCGTGGCATTTGACGAGGAACTTGGCGAAAAGTCCGAGGCCTCAGTGTCCCAAGCCCCCCCGGCTGGTTGCGCCACCCGAATTTCGGGCGAGGCGTCGTCAACCAATGCGATTCGCGCCGTTCCGGTTTCATCCCAGACCAAGTCCTTCACGAATCCATTCCAAAAATCGAGTGGTCCATCCAGAGACTGGATCCCCGCATCCAACGCCTC
This sequence comes from Bacteriovoracaceae bacterium, assembly GCA_947500275.1. Taxonomy (GTDB): domain Bacteria; phylum Bdellovibrionota; class UBA1018; order UBA1018; family UBA1018; genus CANMSW01. Next base: position 7,057 of record CANMSW010000114.1, read on the forward strand.
GATCCCACTGCCAGGCGGATCGATATCGATTCCATCTAATGCGACAGAAGAGGAAAGCGAACCCAAAGCCTTACCCGTCCAGCCCAGCTCCTGAGTCCAAGACGCTTCGCCACTGTCGGAGCCATTAGCGACAAGACTATCCCAAAACACGGCTTTCACCTAACCCGCCGGCGACAACCCCACGGCGAGGTCCCGGATATATC
>CANMSW010000115.1 GCA_947500275.1 Bacteriovoracaceae bacterium
GGGGGGCTCAAGGCCCTCCTTCGGTGAAGATCGATCCCGCCGAGCATATCGACTTCAAGTGGATGGCGGCGCAGGACGCGAGGAAGCTTTTGAATTTTGAAAGCAACATTCAACCGCTCGAGATCTTAAAAAAGACGCGCTTGGAAGCTGAGCCAAAAAAGCCGCGCGATATAGCCTCCGGTCTCAAAAACTGGCTAAAGAATTCGAGCTCCGCCATCCTGGTTTCGCTCGTTCTTTCGGCGACTGCGGTCGCATCCCAAGAAGGGATCGTGACGGTTGAATCGGCGCAAGTGCGGGATAAACCGCGTTTGAACGCACAGGTGTTGAGCGCGCTAGCAAGCGGACAGCGCGTGCGAGTGAGTGACCAGTCGGTGCGAGATCTATCTGGGGGCTCCTGGTACCGGATTCAACTGGCAGATGGGCGATTCGGATATATCGCTCTGCGAGACCTTTCATTAGACGAGTCGCAACGGATTCAGGTTGCGCGCGGAATCGATCCCGATGCAGGCGAAGGCGGAGCTGATCCGGAGGGAAGTGGGTGGGCTTTTTCGTTACGTGGGATGGGCTTGGGTGGAATCGATTCGAACGTTTTGCAGCCCGCGGTAGCTTTCGAAGGAGAACTCACAAGCATTCTTCAATTCGGGGAGCGCGGTTATGCGCGCCGTCACTACAGCTTGGGTGGCGCCTACCTGAGCTATGACGAATCGAAGTTCGCGATGCTCTCGTTTGTGACCAGGATTTTTTCAGAGAGCCGAAGCGAGCCTGAGGTCCGAATTCGCGCGGGCATGGAAACATCGACGGGTTCCCTCGCGGCAGGCCTCAATCTCGGGTACCGATGGCCTTTTTCCCTGGTGGCGGGCGCTCATGTTTCGGGTTACGTCGAGGGCTCGGGAATTTGCGTTCTTTTGGACGGCGGAAAAAATCCGACAGCTGTCGGCACACTCGGTGTCGGGCTCGGGTTTCATTTTTAAACGCGCAATAGCGCTGAGAACGAAGGAGTAATGACCATGGCAAACGTAGAATTCAAAGACACTGGAATTACTGAAGCGAACCTTGGATTGGGCAAAGGTCTCTATGCTTGGTTCGACACCACCGAAGGCGAATTCATCGCGCGCCTTGAGGAAGAAAAAACCCCTGAAACAGTCGCAAACTTCGTAGGGCTCGCTTCAGGCACGAAAGAATTCGTAGATCCGCGTGACAAGTCGAAGCGGACTGAGCCTTTCTATGATGGTACGATCTTTCATCGTGTGATTGCAGACTTCATGATTCAAGGCGGCGATCGCACGGGGACCGGAACAGGTGGCCCCGGTTATCGCTTTAAAGATGAGTTTCATCCTTCACTGAAGCACACGAAGCCAGGCCTTCTTTCGATGGCCAATGCAGGACCGGGAACGAACGGAAGTCAGTTCTTTGTTACTCTCGTGCCGACCCCATGGCTCGATAATCGCCACTCGATTTTCGGTGAAGTCGTTAAAGGTTTGGATGTCATCGAGAAAATTGGCGTGACGCGCACCGGACAAATGGACCGTCCCGTGAAAGAGATTGGAATCAAAAAACTGCGTATTTGCCGGGAAATTTAAGCAGAAACCTCCTGAGCGAGGCTGGGCGCGGTGTTCGAGTGCTGAAAGAATGAAAAAACTTTCGAATCGAGCGTTGACAGCCATTTCACTCGGGGACACACTCTCAATCATCAAAGGAGAAACTCTCAAATGAATAAAGCCGAACTGATCGAAGCAGTCGCAAAAGCAACGAAACTCACCAAGGTTGATGCTGAGCTCGCGCTCAACACTGCTCTCGATACCATCAAGAAAAGCGTGAAGAAGGGCGACGATGTCACCCTCATCGGCTTCGGCACCTTCACGAAGAGCAAGCGTAAAGCTCGCACCGGCCGCAATCCACAAACCGGAAAAGAAATCAAAATCCCAGCTATGACGGTTCCTAAGTTCCGTCCTGGCCGCGAATTCAAAGACACCGTGAAGTGATCGCTTAAGCGATCCTTTTTCGGTGCTGATTGAATTCAGCGCTTGAATGGATTTCGACTAACCCCGCTTGGGAGCAATCCCCGGCGGGGTTTTTTTTGTCTTTTTCTCACTGCGTCTCACGAGTCGTCACTTAGATATATCCTTCGCCCGACCTAGGTCCGGCTTGACACACGCCGACGCTCATTCGGATCAACCCCTCCCAGTGGGTGATCGTCGTTTTTGCTCAAAAATATCGAAGAAAGAGAGGAGAAAGCGTTCTGTCCTAATACTTGACCGTATTAATCCGAATTAATAATATAAGCGAAGATGAAGAGTTTTTCGAAACTCTTCATCCGCAGTTCACAATGAGGAGCGAAGCATGCGGATGAGGTCCACGGTCAAAGCGCCTTCTTTGCAGCGAGCATCACGGACCCTAATAGTGGCCCCCGCCATTGCTCTGTGCCTCTCGGGCTGCGGGTCTTTGATTAGCGGCAGCTCTTCTCTACTCGAGTCTACGGTCGCCGCTGATTTAGGTTTCCTCGTTCCGGTCGAAGGAATGGAAATTGATTTTGGGAATCGAGCGCTTTCGTCAGCAGTCACCCGTTCCCTGGGACTAAAGAACTTAGGCCGCGGGGCGGTCTCGAATTTGGACTTTTCTTTGGAAGGATCGGGCTTCTCCATCTCGAGTAACGGTTGCGAGAATCAAACGCTTGATCAAGAACAGTCCTGTTCGATTGATATACTCTTAACAGTGGGTGCGAGTGGCGCTTATGAAAGTATCCTCACTCTCTCGTACTCCACGGGGGGGGTGACTGAGTCTTTCGAAATCTCCCTTTCTGCCTATGGGCTCTCTGGCTTAGTCGATTCACAAAGCGTTGATACCTATTCGTCAATTGCGGCCTTACCTACAGCCGTTGGTGCGTCAGGCAGTCAGGTGATTGTCGTGCTCGAGTCGACTCCCATCTTACTTCAGTCGGATGGCGTTGAGTGGTCACCCGTCGTGGCCTCGAGTGCGGGCAGAGTGACCCCGAGTTTGAGCTCGTATGGCTTTGGAAGTGTGGTCTCAGGCTCGACGGGATCGTACACCGTCGGATGGACTAACACGGGTGGCCTCTCGGCGAGCGACTTGGCGGTCAATATCACCGGGACCGGGCAATTCACGCACACAAGCACTTGCGGAAGCACTTTGGCTGTCGGTGCGAGTTGCAGCAGTACGGTCACGTTCAGCCCGACTTCCGCCACGTCCCAGACGGGGAGTCTCGTTCTCGGTTACAACACTGGGTTTGAGGCGGTGACGACCGCAGTGAGTCTCACCGGAACGGGTGTCGCAGGGGGATCGAGTGGCGCGCCTGTTCTTGTGATCAATGAAGGTCCCTCCTACGCTTTCCCCGATTTAGCAGTGGGCACGCCCTCCATAAAAACCTTCTTAGTCAGTAACGTGGGCACGGCGGCTGCGACTAGTATAGCGGGCGAAGCCTTTGTAACGGGTGGGACTGTTTTTCAATTCAACGGAGGCTCCTTTCCTGGCTCGGGTGGAAGCTGCGGCAGTACGTTAGCCACTGATACAAGTTGTACGGTTGTCGTCCGTTTCACGCCCAATACTTCGGGCAGCTTTGGTGACACGCTCAAAGTGAGCTACCTTTCAGGTGGTACAACCGCCTATGCCAACCGCAGTTTGACGGCGCACGCTTACGGGATTGTGAGTCTGGCTGCCAACTCTGATGTCCTTTGCTACGTGAGCAGTGCCGGTGCACTGAAGTGCATCGGTCAGAATACTCAAGGAGTCGCGGGCGTTCCCACCTCGACCTCGACCCTAAGCAGTTTTGCAGATGTCGAAGACGGGGCGGGCGGAGCCTTCTTTAGCAGGGTCAGTGCCGCGACCCGTGCTGAGCGAGTCTGGGGGAGCGCATATCATAATGTCATGTGCGCGCGCTCCGAGTCGAAACAGCTCTATTGCTGGGGCGATAATTACTTAGGAACAGTCGGAAATAGTTCGGCCAATTCAGGCTCGGGGGGATCTATTTCTTCGAGCGCACGTGCGGTGCCGGTCCCACAGGCTGTTTACGGCTTTGATGGCTCAGCGGCGGCAACGACTGCGGTTCAGGTAGAGATGTCCGGGTGGGGCGTAGCGAGTGGTTCGATTTGCTTAGTGACGGAGCTGGGTGCGGCTTACTGTTGGGGCGTAGGTGACTCCGGGAGTGGCGGTTACAAAGGTCGACTTGGAATTCCAGTAGACGGTTCAAATCAAATCAGTTCGAACACGGGATGTAATACGCTCGCTTGTGCACGTCCCGTTCAGGTCTCCGGTTTAGACGGAACAGCGGGCAATGTGGTTCAGAAGCTCGCGAAAAACATGAGAGGTGGATGCGCCCTCATGGCCGATGGAACGGTTCGCTGTTGGGGCGAAAACCTCGAGCGTCAATTGGGAGATTCAGCTCTCCTCTCGACCCATATCGCCTACACTCCGGTGCAGGTGCCCGCGTTGTCCGACGTGATTGATATTGCGGGCGATCAGGAAGAGCAGGGCGGTCATTGTGTCATCGTGAGGCTCGGGATCTCTGATTCAAGTGCAGCCCTCCCGGGGCGCAATTACGGGAAGGTCATGTGTTGGGGATACGCTTACGACGGCTCGTTCGGATACAACGTGCCATGGCCCTACACTTGGAATTCTCCGACTGAAGTCCCTGATTTCGATGGCGTCACGAACGATGATGAAAAGGCAGTCGCCCTTTTTCGGGGGCCGGCCAACATGTGCGTTCGGACGGTGTCAGGCAAAATGCGCTGCGTGGGTGGAGGGTCGGGAAACGGAACGAGCGTCAGTTTGTTTAATTCGACTTATGGGACGCCCCCTGACGGCGCGGTCTCCGCAGTGCTTGCACCCAACTTAAACTTCAATCTCTACCTGTTCTCGGATGGGTCGGCAAAGTGGCACGGCCGTGCGTACTACTACCGTTCCAATGCGGGCGTGAATGATTACACGGCACCGGACTCGGGCCGGACGCTGGTGAGTTTTCCATTCTGATTCACGGCGCATTGCAGGTCGCTCTAGATAGGCTGTTGCCTCTCGCACCGGCCAAAAATTCCCATCGGTCCTGAATTGTCTCGTTGCGTGGGTCGAGTTTGTCCCATTCTGAGGCCGATTCACGGCAAAACGGCAGTTCAAGCGGCACACGCACGTGGCACTGCCCTTGCGTAACGCTAACCCCGTTCAAACAAGTGACCAACCCTGAAAACACCCACACAAGGAGGGGCTTATGATTCGTGAAGTTCAAGGTGATATTCTTCTATCGAAAGCTGAAGTGATTGCTCACGGGATTGCCGTGAACGACGATTTCAAACAAGGACTGGCTCTTTCGCTGCGCGAACGCTGGCCGTCGCTCTATAAAGATTTTCGTCACTTCTGCCATGTGAAGGCGCCCAAAGAAGGCGACACGTGGACCTGGCGGGGTCCGGGGAGCGCCGCGATCGTGAACCTTTTCACTCAACATCCTCCGCGCTCGGCGGGCGACCATCCTGGCCAGGCCTCCCTGGTGGCCGTGAGCCATGCGCTCAAAGGGTTGGCCCGTGAAGTACGTGAGAATGGCTATAAGAGTATCGCTATCACGAAGGTAGCAACCGGCGTCGGCGGTTTACCTTGGGCGGATGTTCGCCCCCTGATCGACCAGCATTTGAAGGACTTGGGAGTGCCCGTGTACCTCTACTCGACCTATATCAAAGATCGCTCGGGCGAGGCCTGAACCTTTCATCACCGGGATCGAAGTCTAAATGGGGGGCGGAGGCCTGGGGTTAGCCCCCCTGATTTGCCCCCCGTTTACTCTGGGGTATCTTGCGACTCTCACGGGGTGATAAAAATTCCTTTGCACTGCGTCAAGTAAAGGAGTAAGTGGCCCTTCGTGCTGTGTATTCAAGGGGTTACCAAGAGCTTTTCGGGCCAAACCATTTTGAGAAAGACCGACCTCCAAGTGAAGCGGGGCGAGTTCTTTTCTCTTTTGGGTCCGAGTGGTTGCGGAAAGACGACGCTGCTTCGACTGATGGCCGGCTTTGAAAGTCCGGACTCAGGCGAGATTCGCTTGGGCGACTTGCGCCTCGACACCCTTCCTCCTCACCAACGCCCCGTGAACCTCGTTTTCCAGAAGTACGCACTTTTTCCTCACTTAAACGTGCGCCAGAACGTCGCATTCGGGCTTGAGATGAAGAAAGTGCCCCAATCTGAAATTCGCACTCGAGTCGACGAAGCGCTTGCACTCGTGCGGATGGACTCATTCTCTGATCGCGCGATCGCGACTCTTTCGGGGGGGCAGCAGCAGCGCGTAGCGCTCGCTCGTGCGATTGTGAATCGGCCCGAAGTGTTGCTTTTGGACGAACCTCTTTCTGCTCTTGATCTCAAGCTTCGCCAACAGATGCACGTCGAGCTGATTGAGCTCCAGAAGCGTCTGGGTTCGACTTTCATCTTTGTCACACACGATCAGGAAGAAGCGCTGACTTTGTCCGATCGGATTGCAGTGATGAATCACGGTGTGATCGAGCAAGTGGGAGCGCCGCGGGAGATCTACGAGCATCCTTCGTCGGCGTTTGTGGCGCGTTTCATCGGCTCGGTCAACGAATTGGATGCCGGGTTTTCCGAGCGAGGACGTCGGCGAAAGCTCTTTATTCGGCCCGAAAAGATGTCCTTGAGTTCCGTCCTCGTCGCAAGTGAATCGCTCCGCTCAGTCAAGTGCCGGATCCGTGAAGTTCTGTACTTGGGCCCAGTGACGCGAACTTGGGTTGAGGTCGCCGAGAGCCCAAGGCCCTGGAGTATCTTGGAATCCCGCGCACAAAATTCCCCATTCGAAGCTGGCGACGAAGCTTGGGTCTCCTGGAATGCACAGGATCAGCTCCTCCTGGAAGTCGATGGCACTGATATAGGTGTGGTCGAAGAAGAGTTAGTGATGCCCGTTGAAGAGACTTCGGTCGCGTGGACTTGAGCATATAGAAATGGCATCTCATTCAACCGCATCTTCTTCTCAAGAATCATCCTCTGCGCGTCGTAAGCAACTCGACTTTCGAGCTCTACCGACGTGGCTCGGCCTCGTCCCCGTTTCAGGTTGGTTTCTTTTCTTCCTGCTCATCCCAATGGGATTTGTGTTGGTTGATAGTTTTGCCCATCGCGGAACTTATGGCGGTGTCGTTTTTGAGCAACTTGATTTTTCAAACTTTGCTCGAGCATTCGACCCGATCTACGCCTCGA
>CANMSW010000116.1 GCA_947500275.1 Bacteriovoracaceae bacterium
GAAATTTCCATCCGCCAATCACTGGGTGGCGCACTGAAGGATGAGGGGTACGATGTTCGTTCCGCTGCCTCAGGCGTTGCAGGAATTGACCGCTTGCGAGAAGCTCGTTGCGATATCGTAATTCTCGACATCTGGATGCCCGACTTAGACGGGCTCGAGACTTTAAAGCGAATTCTCTCCGAGTGGCCCGATCAAACCGTGATCATGATGTCAGGACACGGGACCATCGAAACTGCCGTCCGCGCAGTTAAGCTCGGTGCATGGGATTTCGTCGAGAAGCCGCTTTCGCTTGAGCGCCTCTTGGTTCTGATCCAAAACGCGTCCTCAACTCAAGATTTGGCTCGTGAGAACCAAGCACTTCGAAGACAGGTTCGGCGCGCGCGTGATTTAATCGGGGACAGCCCGAATATGCTCGCCGTGCGCGAACTCATCCGTCAGGTCGCGCCCACGACCGGCTCCGTTCTGATTTCAGGGGAAAACGGGACTGGAAAAGAATTGGTGGCTCAGCTCCTTCATGCGACGTCGCCTCGCTTTGGGAAGCCGTTCATTGAAGTGAATTGCGCAGCAATACCAGAAGAGCTGATTGAGAGTGAGCTTTTCGGTCATGAAAAAGGCGCCTTCACGGGTGCGACCCAGCTGCGCCGGGGGAAGTTTGATCTCGCCAATGGTGGGACTCTTTTCCTTGACGAAATTGGTGATATGTCTCTCAAGACGCAGGCAAAAATTCTCCGGATCCTGCAAGAGCAGAAATTTGAGCGAGTTGGAGGAAGTCAGTCCCTTCAGGTCGATGTTCGGATCGTTGCAGCGACGAACAAGGATCTTCGTTCGGAAATTACTGCCGGGAACTTTCGAGAAGACCTGTTTTACCGGCTGAACGTCATACCGTTCCAACTCCCTCCACTGCGAGATAGAAAAGAAGATATTCGGCTTCTTGCGACCCATTTTTTGGGTGAGCTCTGCGCGATCCATGGACGCAAGGTTCGAGCGCTCACTGACGACGGCCTAGCCGCATTGATGGCCTGGAGTTGGCCAGGAAACGTTCGAGAGCTTCGAAACTTAATCGAAAGGGTCGTCATTTTGACGACCGAGAGCGAAGATGGGCAGCCCATCCACGCGGTGGCCTTGTTTAAGCACCTTCGGGATGCTGGGCTTTCCGAGGATCTTTTAAGTCATCTGGATACGGCCGATGCTGCGGCCCAAGTTGCTTTCAATGTACAAAGTCTAAAGGGAGCGAAATCTGAGTTCGAGCGTGAGTTTATCCTGAAAACTTTGCGTGAAAATGAATGGAATGTTTCAAAAACGGCGCAGATTCTCGGAATCGAGCGAAGCTATCTTCATCGTAAAATCAAATCTTACGGAATCGACTTCCAGGAGTAACGGTCGACTTTTTTCAGGCAAGACGCGGGCTTGATTGCTCGAATAAAGGAAGTACCTCGAATTTGAACCCTTGATTCCGCAGGCGCTCAAGAAGAACCCCTTCAAAGGCATAGGCTGGAGTCAGCACTCCGAAACGCTCAGGAAGTTGCTCTCGCTCAAGCACTAAGCAGAGTGCAGATTCGGTGAGGATACTCACGGTGATGCGATTTCCAGGGTCCCCTTTTGAACTCACGCGCGTGATCTGCGCTGGCCCTTGATTCCCGCGTGCCACTGTTGTGACTCGCATGAAACCATTCTCCATCTGCCTTTCACTCGGGCCTTCGCCGGGCTTGGGGAGAAACGACCGAATCACGCTGAAAAGACTGTTATTTGGGACAAAATTTGAAAAGCTTGTTTGGATTTTCCCAATCACGCGACCGATCCAAGGGGCAAGTGGGCCTCTAAGTAAAAGGCCTTCTTCATAAGCGATCTGGATCCAGTCGGCCCCCGAAGGGGCTAGCGTGTCACTGCCGAAAAGGGACTGCGATCTCCGAACTACCCGAGTGTTAATCGGTGACATAAAGAACGGCACACCCCAAGCATCGAGTTCCTCGATTTTCTTAGGACCGACCCAATCGGACGGCGAGGGGGGGCGCGCTCCATTCTTGGGGCAGAGTAATGTCAGGTCCTCGGTCGCCTCTTTCAGTGTGCCGTCTTGGGCCATCCCAAGGGCTGAGGCAATGGTTCCCCCGTTGAAACCACCCCGCGCCTCAAAGAGTGTTGTAATCGAGGAACAGCGACCTTGGGTGTCTCTTTCGTTCCAGGACTTGAGTGCGAACCAGAAACCGAGATCCGATGGAACCGAGTCAAATCCACAAAATGGAATGATTCTTACCTTTTTTTCACGGGCGGCCTCGTCATGGAGATCAATGATTTTACTGACGAAAGGGGTCTCTCCGGTGATATCGATATAATCTGTCGAAGCATCGACACAGGCTTGGACCACTCCTGGGCCGAATTGGGCAAAAGGCCCAGCGGTGTTGACCAGGACTCGCGTCGACTCCGCGAGCGATTTAAGTGCCTCTGCGTCGCTTGATTCCGCGACGTGGATTCCCACGAGAGCCTCTGCTTTCGGCCCCAGGGAGCTTCGGAGCGTCTCGAGCTTCTCGAGGTTCCGGCCAGCTAGGGTTAATTTCAGGCCGTAGGTTTGGGCCGCTTTCCATAATTTTTCGGCGGTCTGGCGCCCCGTAAAACCGGTAGCTCCGTAGATGGCCAGATCATAAGGCTTATTTGAGCGGTTGAGGTCCATGAGATAGCCTTACCTCCCTCGGCACAGTGCCGTCCTTATCATTTTTAGAATAGACCGCTCGCCTGGTCTCAAGCAGGCTCTTTGCATCCCGGATTGGGGAGGGATTTTCCATGGCGCCGCATCGTTCCCATTTGAGCCGAGTTCCGAACGGCCAGACTGAACTCATTGTTGCTCTCGATTATGCACGGGCTGATTCCGCCCTTCAGTTAGTGAAGCAGTTGGCGGGTTTGCCGGTTATTTTCAAAGTCGGCTCTGAGCTTTTTCTTCATGCCGGCCCGGCGCTTGTGCGCGAGTTGGTTCACCAGAAGTGCCGTGTCTTTCTGGACCTCAAATTTCATGACATTCCGAATACGGTAGTGAGTGCCGCTCGTCAGGCAGCGGCTCTTCAAGTCGAACTCCTCACCCTCCATCTCTCAGGAGGGAGTGCGATGGTGCGAGCGGTTCGCGAGGAGCTCGACCACATTCCCGAACTACGCCCAAAATTGATCGGCGTAAGCGTCCTCACTTCATTTGATGACGTTCGATGGGCGGAAGTGACTCGCGCCATGACATCCCATGCTGTCACGGCGGCAGAGTCCGTTTTGGGCCTTGTCGAGTCCGGAAGCTCTTGGGGGATTGATGGCCTGGTTTGCTCGGCCCTCGAGCTCGACGTTGTTAGGCGTATAGCGCCCACACTCTATACGGTTATTCCCGGTATTCGTCCGACCCTGGGGGCCCCGGTTCAGGGCGATGACCAGTCGAGGATCATGTCACCCCGGGATGCGGCTTTAGCTGGCGCAAGTTCGATCGTTATGGGCCGGCCCATTACGCAGGCTTCTGATCCGCGGAAGGTCGTCGAGCGGGTGCTCGCGGAGCTTCAAGTTGAACGGTGATTTCAGGTGACTCGGGCGTGGACTGTAGTTTATGCAGCGCCCCAATATGTTGATCCTCAAAAATCCCCACAGTGTTCTGGCCGCCATTCAATACCGTCCTGAAGATGTGGAGCAAGTGATCCTTCCCACTCAGTTTCCCTCCGAAGAGGGCTGGGCAAAAGTCGCACAAGCAGCAAAGGCAGCTAAAGTAAAAGTGACAATTGGGGGGGGCGGACGCCCTGCTGAAGGTGGACGACATGGAGGCCGTGACCGTTCAAGGGGGGATTCTGAACGTGAAGGTGGACGCTCGAGTGTAGCAGAGGCGCGCGTTCGCGAGCGCGAAGGGATCAGTGCTGAAGAGCTTTTCGATTCTGCAGGTGAGCGCTCCGGGGGCAAGGGGCTTTGGTTAGCCCTGGATTGTCTTCAGGACCCTCAAAACGTCGGGGCCATCTTCCGTGCCGCCGCATTTTTTGGTGTCGATGGAATATTGGTGACTCAGGAGCGTTCTGCTCCGTTGAGTTCAACGGTATATGATATCGCCTGCGGCGGACTCGAAGCGGTACCCTTTGCTATGCAAATCAATCTTCAAAGAGCGTTTGAGGTCGCAAAAAAGAATGGCGTCTGGATCTTGGGCACCTCAGAGCATGCGAAAGAGAATCTTTTCAAAGTTCAGAGAGATCGCCCCTGGTTAATGGTTCTTGGTAACGAAGAGCGAGGTATTCGCCGTTTAACCGAGGAAACCTGTGATCTCCTCTGTTCGATACCGGCCCAGTCGTCGGTCGTGACCTCGCTCAACGTTTCAGTTGCCGCCGGGATAGGGATCTCCCATTTAGCGGCCCGATGACAGGTTAATAGGGCTACGAGGCAGGGGATTCGAGCTTAGAAAAACTGATGCACACTCAGTCCAAGAGCCGATGAAGCTGTCTTGAGTTTAAAGTCGACCAAGCCATTTGTCAGTCTCAGGTCAGGTCCTCCGTCTAGACTGATTCGGGTCCCTGTATTCTGGCCGAGTTCAAAATGAATTCCCAGAAGAGGGGCAAAGCTAAACGTAGTGCTGGTTGAGAGCACCGCGCTTGTGAGGCTCATTCTGACTAGACCACCCAAATGGACCCCAGCGGCACTCGTGTTGCCGAACTCGTAAAGGTACCCTAGACCCGTCTGAAAAGTGAATGGACTCGTCCCATCGATTCCGAGCAATACCTGGACTTGATGTTGTTTAGCGAAGTTTCCCATCAACGAAAGAATTGGGGTTTCGCCCAGTGAAAGAGTCGAGAACCCTAGCCCAAAGCGAATCCCGCTGGACCCTTCTTCTGGGGGGGGAGATTCCGTCACGCTTGAATGTCCTTCGGGGCTAGTCCTTGGCAGCGCCTCAGTACGGATGGTCTTAGGAGAAACTTTTCTCTTTGGGTAAATCGTAATTCGTTTCTCAGCTTGATTTGGCTGATTTGCAGCCGAAAAAACTGACGTCGAGAAAGCGAGACACCAAAAAAACGAGCTCGCTACGTATCCGAAGGACAACGTTTTTAACCTAATCTCTGAATCCTGACCTTTTTTCATCAGCCTAAGATCCGCATGGCTGCCGTCTGTGTCAATTCCCATGCCGCGGCTGCCGAAACATGGACCAATCGTTAGTCGAAGTGCCCACCCCGAGAAAAGCGCGTTGACACTCAAGCCCACGGTGGGTAATTCATCACGGGTCGTGATTCCTACATGCGCGAATCGAATTTGCGCGATAAGGTTCACAAACGATTTAGAAGATCTCGTAGTTTTAAAAGCTCTACCCACGGCTGGGTAGCAGTAAGTTCATACGAGTTCGCTGGAGTAGCTCAGCTGGTAGAGCAACGGTTTTGTAAACCGTAGGTCACGGGTTCGAGTCCCGTCTCCAGCTCCAGTTCTGTTGTTTAAGACTGGTTGCGGATAGCAGCAATGCGCGCTTCCAAGATCGGTCCCAGGTTTCGGTTAGAAAAAGCTGTGGAGAGATACCCAAGTGGCCAACGGGACCAGACTGTAAATCTGGCGGCTTTTGCCTTCGAAGGTTCGAATCCTTCTCTCTCCACCATTTTTTCATTTCCCTCTCATCTGGGCTGGGATAAGGCCGATTGAGTTTCGCTGAAATCTTAAGTTTTGTTCCGGTCATCGGGATTCCCATCTCGCAAGAGGAAAGGATCCCGAGGTCAGTAGCCACAATCGGAACATGTGAGCGGGAGTAGCTCAGTTGGCTAGAGCATCAGCCTTCCAAGCTGAGGGTCGAGGGTTCGAGCCCCTTCTCCCGCTCCAAATTTTTGCTTCAGGCGATTCTCGGTAAGCTCGGGTAAATCTGTAAAAAGATTGAACCGGGCGAACTGAATCAAATGAGGCTAAGTTACGCTCTTGTAGCTCAGGGGTAGAGCACTCCCTTGGTAAGGGAGAGGTCACGGGTTCAAATCCCGTCAAGAGCTCCATTTTAAGAAAACCGGTCATTAGGTCCGGTTAATCAAAACCTAACCAAACACTGGGAGGCCTGTAGAGGTATGTCGAAGGAAAAATTTGATCGGTCCAAACCCCACTGCAACATCGGCACAATCGGCCACGTCGACCACGGGAAGACGACGCTGACTGCTGCAATCACGACTGTTTTGGCGAAAAAAGGTCTCGCCCAAGCTCGTGGTTACGACCAAATCGATAACGCTCCTGAAGAGCGCGAGCGTGGTATTACAATCAACACCACGCACGTTGAATATCAGACCGAAAAGCGCCACTATGCGCACGTCGACTGCCCTGGACACGCTGACTATGTTAAAAACATGATCACCGGCGCGGCACAGATGGACGGTGCTATTCTGGTTTGCTCGGCAGCTGACGGTCCAATGCCACAAACCAAAGAACACATCCTTCTCGCTCGTCAGGTCGGCGTTCCTGCTGTCGTCGTCTTCATGAACAAGTGCGACATGGCAGATCCAGATCTTCTGGATCTCGTCGAAATGGAAATTCGCGAAATTCTTTCGAGCTACAAATTCCCTGGCGATGAGATTCCAGTAATTCGTGGCTCGGCAACCAAGGCGCTCGAAGGCGACCAGAGCGATATTGGTGAGCCTGCTATCATCAAGCTTATGGATGCAGTGGACAGTTATGTTCCGCAGCCGAAGCGCGAAAAAGACAAGCCTTTCCTCATGCCGGTAGAAGACGTTTTCTCGATCTCGGGTCGTGGAACGGTCGTCACGGGTCGTGTTGAACGAGGCGTGGTCAAAGTCGGTGAAGAAGTTGAGATCATCGGTCTCCGCCCAACCATCAAGACCACCGTCACCGGCGTTGAAATGTTCCGTAAGCTCCTCGATCAAGGTGAGGCTGGTGACAACATCGGCGCTCTCCTTCGTGGAACGAAGAAAGAAGAAGTTGAACGCGGACAGGTTCTCGCTCATGTGGGATCCGTCACCCCTCACAAGAAGTTCAAGGGCTCTGCGTACATCCTCACTAAAGAAGAAGGTGGACGTCACACTCCTTTCTTCAAAGGTTATCGTCCTCAGTTCTACTTCCGTACGACCGACGTTACTGGCGTCGTCACCCTACCTCCAGATGTGGAGATGGTGATGCCTGGTGACAACATTCAGATCGAAGTTGAATTGATCACCCCGATTGCAATGGAAAAA
>CANMSW010000117.1 GCA_947500275.1 Bacteriovoracaceae bacterium
AATCGAGCGAGGAGCCCAAACGCTTCAACTGATGGGTGATCTCGCGGCCATGGTCATCTTTCCATTTCCAAACGCGCGAAACGAAAGCCTCCCGACCGAGATCATGCCGCGTGAGGGGTTTGCCGCTCGGACCCTTCCCCTCTTTCGCAATTTGCTTTTCCACTTGGGCCTGAGTTGCGATCCCTGCGTGATCGGTCCCGGGAATCCAAAGCGTGTTGTCGCCTTTCATACGGCGCCAACGAATGAGAGTGTCTTGAATCGAGTTCGTGAGTGCATGCCCCATATGCAGGACGCCTGTGACGTTCGGAGGGGGGATGACGATACAATAGGATTTTTGGCCTTCCACATTTTCGTCGGCGCCTTCAAAGCAGCCCGTCTCTTCCCAAAATTTATAGAGCTCGTTTTCAAACTGAGCGGGCTCAAAGGACTTGGCGAGAGGACGAATGGATGGAGTGACCGTTTGACCGGACGACGAAGCGTGCGTTTGCGATTTCATAAGGATTTTCGTCTTAACACGGCCTGGGCAAACCATGCTACGCCTGGGGACGAATGAATCTTCATCCTGAGCGGATTCAGACCGCACGCCTCTCTGTCATTCTTCCTACTTTGTGCTGGCCCCCCCTGGCGATGCTCCCTGGACTGGGGAGCGCTCAAATGCCGGGCACTTTAAGCAACAAGGGCCGGGTGGAAAGAGCGATCGAAAGCGTCCTGAATCAGCGCGATCCCATCGGAACCGAACTGATCGTCGTCGATGAGGGGCTCCCGGACGGCACCACTGATCATATTGAATCCATTTTCGGAACTGCCCTATCCACAGGCAAGCTGAAGATCGCTCGAATGGAAAAAGACCGAGGAGATCGGGGAGCCGCCCGAAACTTTGGAGCTGAGCAGTCCAGTGGCGTTTTTCTGACCTTTCTAGACCCAGAAGACCGATGGCTTCCAGGGCGTTTAGAGCGCCTGGCACCTTGGCTTTCTCGCCACGATTTCATTTTGAGCGCCCTGGAGTCCCCAGCGGGAAGTACCGACCCAAGCCTTTTAGAAACGGACTGGCTTCGAGCCTTTCTATCCCACAATTGGGCTATGCCTAGCTCAACTGTTACCCATCGATCCCTGTTTAACTCAGTGGGAGGTTTCGCGACGGGTTACCAAAAGTTCCCGCTCCCAACGAAGATCCCGGGCCAACTGGATTACGAGTTCTGGTTGAAGGCCCTACTCGAATTGAACCGGGCTGACCGGCGCGAACGATTTGCGCTGATGAGCGGGGCAAGACAGGACCTGGAGGTCGAACTCCAGAAGCTCTCGCCCCAAGGATTCGCCGGAAAACTCAATCAACTCCGAGAAGCGGTCACCCTCATGAGCATTGCGCGGAAACTGCCCTGGAAATCCTGGCCAGAGATTTTTGGCCGAGTGAAGACCCGAATTCTTTGACAGAAGCCAGTCCCCTCAAGAGATTAAAAGCGCCATTCCGCATAAGCAAAGTACCAACGCTACGAGCGCATGCCCCCCTGGCCACTTCCGGCTTAATGCCGATTCAATCAAGATCGCGATCACAGGCGCTAACCCGCCCATCGCTGAAATCTGAGCAACATTACCCATAGACAGTGCCTTCAGCCAAAGAAAGAGTCCGAGAAAAGTGCCAAAAATAGAGCCAAAAACAGCCATGAACTGATACTTTGATCCCAACTGAATGAACGTTTCACGAAGCGCGAGTCCTTTCGGACGCTTCCAGAGTGATATTGCTAAAAACCCCAAGAGTGCTCCACCGCAACGGATCACATTGGCTTGGGCTGTTCCAAGGCCTGGAACCAGATCGAACCCGACCCGCGAAATGAGAACACCCGTTCCATCGAGCATCATCCCGGTGAACGCGATCCCGACGCCCGCCACGTCCCACTTGCCATGGTTTCTCTTTCCTTCATGAGAAAGGACCACCACGCAACCAATGAGCAGTAAAACGGCGAAAAGCTGCGAGGGAGATAGAGTCTGCCCCAAAAAGAAGTACGCCATCGCCCCCAAGTAGAGAGGTTGGAAGCGATAGACGATCATGGTCCGGGCGGGCCCGATCCGGGCATACGAGCGCAGCATAAACCAGTCGCTGATATTGAGCCCCAGGAGTCCAGAAACCAAAAAGAGGGCGACCGCTAAAACGGGAGGACTGGGCCATCCTTTGAGCATGCCCTCGACCGAAGCCCATATGAAAAAAGCCAGAGCCGCCGACGACGCTTTAAAGGCGTTCATCCAAAGAGGGCTGGTGCGATGAGTGACCGCGCGAAAAAGAAAACTGGCACTCGTGAAGGCCACGACCCCACACAAGGCGTAAAGAATTTCTGGTGCCATAGGGGTTCAAGATGGGGTGAACGGACCCTAAAATCGATGAAAATGTTTTTTTGGGAGGAGTCCCCTCTCGCGATCTGCTAGGAGGAGGAAAAACGTCCGTGCGAATGCCAACTTGCAGTCTTCGGTTCGACTCTTCTGCCTTGAGCGGAAACCGGGGCCCGCCCCTTGGCTTGAAAGGAAATCTCATGTCGAACTCTTTGATCTCCAAGGGCAAAGTCGTTGAACTCGCCTACTCTCTGAAAGATTCCGAAGGCGAAATCCTCGACCAATCGGATTCACAAGATCCATTCGTTTACCTCCATGGTGCCGAACAAATCGTGCCAGGCCTCGAGAGCGCTCTCGATGGATTGAAAGTCGGCGACAAGAAGCAAGTCACCGTTCAGCCAGCTGAAGGTTACGGGGAATTCAACGAAGAGCTTCGCTTGACCGTCAAGCGCGCCCAGTTTCCAGCTGATGCGGAACTTGAAGAAGGCGTTGAATTTGAAACAACTCTCCAAGATGGAACCCCTGCCATTTTCACCATCATCGAGATTGAAGAAGACAAAGTCACCGTGGATGGCAACCACCCATTGGCTGGCGAAGTCTTGCACTTTGATGTGGAAGTTCTAAGTATCCGCGAAGCAAGTGCCGAAGAGATGTCCCACGGACATGCTCACGGTCCAGATGGCCACCACCATCACTGATTGCAGCGTCTCAAAAAAGACGGAAGGCCCTCCCTGCTGATCAAGCGCGGAGGGCCTTCTTTTTTTAGGCTCTTACCTTTTACTTCTTCGCCAGGTGCTTCCGCATGAGATCAATCACGCCTGGAGCAAGCTCGGGCCGCTTCAAGGCGTAGGCGAGAGTCGCGTCGATGAAGCCCAGTCGATCGCCCGTATCGTAGCGATCACCTTCGAACCGGTAGGCCAACAGCCGCTCGCGCTCGGCCAACAGCTGCAGAGCATCCGTGAGCTGAATTTCCCCGCCTTTCCCAGGTTTCGTGTCGCGAATGCAGTCAAAAATCCGCGGGGTCAGGATATAGCGTCCTGGGATGGCAAGCGTGGAAGGCGCATGCTCGGGCGCAGGCTTCTCAACGAGATGGGTCACGTCGGTTAGACGCTCACTCAAGGCTTTGCCCGCCACCACTCCATACTTCGAAGTGTCCTGCGGCGGAATGCTCATCACCCCAACAACTGACGAGCCTTCTTGTTCATAGATGTTGATCAACTGGCGGGTGCAGGGCACAGGCGCATCGATCAAATCGTCTCCCAACAAAACCGCGAAGGGCTCATTTCCAATTGCTGGCTCTGCACAAAGGACCGCGTGTCCCAGCCCTGCCGGATTTTTTTGTCGAATCGATATTAAATTACAAAGCCGCCCCACTCGACGGGAAACTTCGGCCAATTCTTCTTTTTGGCGCTTATCGAGCGTGTCCTCGAGCTCGTAATTCGAATCGAAGTGATTTTCGATCGCCTCTTTATGGCGAGCCGTAATCAAAACCACATCTTCAATCCCCGAGCGGACCGCTTCCTCAATGATATGCTGAATCATCGGGACATCCACAATCGGGATCATTTCCTTTGGAACCGCCTTCGTGGCCGGAAGAAACCGAGTTCCCAAGCCCGCCGCAGGAATCACTGCCTTACGAATGCGCTGAATCGAAGTTTTCATGCGTGGAAACCTCTCCTAAGCGGGAATTACCGCGCAAGCCCAAAAAATGGCCCGAAACCTGCTAATTCCAGCGCCCCAGGCCAAGGGGCACGCCGATCCATCGGGTCATGCCCTCCTCCTATGAAAGACAATCGATGAGCTACGCTTTAGATCCTGTGCTTTGGAGACCCTTCAGAAACCGACCTCATTTGGGGCTCGCAGCAGCGCTTTTTGGGGTGCTCTGGGCCTTCGGAGCTCAAATAGGCCCCACTGATGATGAAGCTTATTACTGGGTCTTGGCCCAAAACCTGTCGTCGGGTTACGCTTTCCATCCACCGGGGGGTCCGCTGTTGATTCGGACGGCCCAAGAGTTGTTCCATTGGCTCTTGAACTGGCAGCCGAACTCGTTAGCATCTTTACGGTTTTTCGCTGCCCTTCTTTCCTCGATCTCCTTTTATCTGTTGGCGGACAGCCTCCGCTTCGCGAACCAACGCACCACATCGCCACGGGACTCTCTCCTTCTTCTCGGATTCGCGGGCGGATGGGCCTCTGGCTGGATGATGGTGCCTGATATTCCACTTTTTCTGGGATTCAGTCTGACCTGGTGGGCTACCCATCGGCTTCTCAGGGGGCAGGAAAAGAACTGGCATTTCATGATTCTAGCGCTGGGCTGCTTCATCGGAATGCTGGGTAAGTTTTCTGGAGTCTTCATCTCGGCATCTGCGTTTGCCGCCCTCGCGTTCTCCTTCTTTGAACGGAAGGATAGAAAGCTAGCGTTCCGTGCCACCTCAGTCATCCTCTTTGCGACGCTTCTGGGTTTTGCACCTAGCCTTTGGTGGAACCTGATCCATGACTGGAGCGGATTTCTATATCACCTAAAGGATCGGCATCAAGCTGCATCCGGAGAAGGAATTCACATCAGGCGCTGGTTCCTTTTCGTAGCGACACAGGTGGCCGTTGCGGGACCCATCCTGGTCGTTTCCGGAACGCAGCTCTTCGGTCGGACACTCTGGGGAGTATTCCAAAGTGCAATCACGAAGCGCAAAAAACCCGAAAGGTTTACCTGGGTGGCTCTGCTTTTTGCACTTCCCCCTTTTCTGATCTACGGACTTGTCCCGCTCTGGGGAGACTTCAAACCGCACTGGATGCTCATCGCATGGCTCCCCCTTCTTCTTGCACTCATCCCCCAATGGAACATGAGTATAGGTATCAAGTCGCCCGGCAACTACCACCTTGCATGGGGAATCACCGCCACTGCCATCCTCTGGACGAACCTTTTATTTCACGTTCCCGCCTGGATTGCATCAATCTCGAACATGCGTGCCGTGGCCCCCAAAACAGATATCACTAATGATCTTTATGGCTGGGCCGAATTACGGGGGTGGTGGAAAAACCTGCCCCACCGCGAAAAGCTCCCCTGGGTGGGGGCGCGATATCAGACAGCATCGCAGGTCGCGTTCGCCCTCGAGAACTCCGAAGAAGTCACCCTCCTCCCCAGAAGTCTTCTCCAGCGGGACGAGTGGCCTGATCTCCGGGTCACCGAGACCGAGAACGAGTCCCCTCTGCGGATCATCGAGCCATTCTATTTTTTCGCCACCGACCGCTACCCGGCACTTCCACCGATGACAGGAGGCCTGTGTGAGTCAGAAAAAATCTTACGGATTGAGAGACTCCCTGGGGTTTTAGCGCGTGAAATGAGGATTTACCGATGTAGCCCCGACGCTCCTTCGGAAAGATCGTTCCAAGCCAAAAACAGGTGGCAGCAAGAGTTGACGCCTCACCCCAGAGCCCCTAGCGTGGGGAGCCGGGGTAGATCGAATGAAGAAAATCGCACTGACGTTTCTCGGAACCTTGTCCCTAGCCGCATTTGCGGGAACTCAGGCTAAACCTAAAGTTCGTGCGATCTGGAGTCCTAGCTCTGCCCTGCTCTCGGCGGGGCTGACACCGAAGCAATATACTCTTGAGTCCCATGCTGATGAACTCGCGCCCGGAATTCTCAATCCGAGCTTTGAGCATGGACTGCTCGGTTGGGAGACGGAAGGCGACGCTTTTAGAAATCAACCGACTTTCGGAGAAAACGTCGTCGCTTCTCGCATCTTTGAACTTCCGATTGGTGGCGACTACTGGCGCGAGGTCCTTTTCCCCATCGGCGTGCGCGGTGAAAGCTGGATCGGTACATTCGAGCATCGGCCCACACAAAATTCAGAGCGTGGGGGAATCCAGGGAGATCTGCCCACCGGCACGCTGACTTCGCTGCCTTTTAAGATCACCCAACCCTACTTGAGCTTTCTGATATCGGGTGGAAAAGACGCCGCGCGCCTTCGATTTGAACTCGTTCCCGAACTGGAGCCCTCGCGAGCTTCGCCCGGTTTTCCCGTACGCGTTACGACGGGCCATGGCAGCGATCGGTTCAGGCGGGAAATCTGGGATGTTCGCGAGTTTATCGGAAAAACGGCTACCTTAAGACTTATGGATCGATCGAGCCAGGCCGGTGGGCATATTAATCTCGATGATATACAGGAACTCGACATCCACCCCGCGAATTTCGACCCCGCAAAAGTAGTGCCTTATGGGGATGAGCTCCAAGCAGCTTGGATCGATGCCGATGCCCCAGTATGGGGATTTGTGGACCTCCACACTCATCCCATGAGTCATTTGGGTTTCGGCGGCAAACTACTTCACGGCTCACCTGATGGGGAAATCTCGAAGGCCCTCGGGGATTGCAATTGCACGCACGGCGGCTGGGGGATCGATAACCGCTGCGGGAACACGATCCGAATGGCGTTGGTTTCCCAGGCAGATTCTCAATTCGTCAATCTCGGTGGGAGCTTTGGCCTCGACCACGACCATCCTGGGTATCCCGAGTTTCGAACGTGGCCCCATTTCACTTCGGTCGCGCACCAACAGATGTGGCACGAGTGGCTGCGACGCGCTTGGCAGGGTGGACTGCGCGTTATGGTCGGACTCGCGGTCAACAATCATCTGCTGGCCGAGGGCTTGGACGGCGAGTTGCCGCGGGATGATCGCTCCACCGTGGATCTACAGATCCAAGGAATGAAGGATTTTGTACAACGCCATTCTGACTTCCTGGC
>CANMSW010000118.1 GCA_947500275.1 Bacteriovoracaceae bacterium
CCTTACCTACGCCTATTCCGACTCCGTCGTGGACACCTCCGTCCGAGCCCTCCGTGGTTCCTGGGCCTGATCCAGAGCCGAGTGTCATCCCCACTTCCTCGATCCGTCCCGATCCTTTTCCCTCTGAGGGGAGTGGGTCTGGTTAAGAGACGGGGTGATTACTCGATTCGGAATGTGTGCGTCGTTTCAAATAAGTCTTGCCCAGTTTTGGTGTGATGCGTTAACCGCCCACAAAAGCAATTGTTCTGCAGCCTGTGGGGGGTTGTAGCTCATACAAATAGGGGTAGATGACATGAAAAAATCCTTGGCCGTTTTCGCAGTTTTAGCTGCGGTGTTGGTGTCTTCCTTAGGTTCCGTCGAGAGCTTTGCCTCGGATCGTGGCCGCGAACTTTTCACACAAGCGCAAGTCGCTTTCGAAAATCGTGAGAACTCCGCAGAAGTCGAGCGCACGATCTCGTTGTTAGCTGAGGCAGAAAGAGCATCCGCCGATGATGAAGAGCTCCTCTATGATGTTTTGGTCCTTTCGTCCCGCACTCTTTATTGGAAGGGGAACCATCAGAAAACCGATGCTGAAAAAATGGCCGTCTTCGAAAAAGGAATGGAGAAAGCCAAGGCCGCCTACGCTCTCGATGATACGCTCTCAGAAGGATATTACTTCTATGCGATCAACTTGGGAAAATGGGGCTTGGCTAAAGGTGTTTTGGCCTCTTTGTTCCGTAAGGGCGAGCTAATCGAGCACGCTGAAACCTCCTTGAAGAACGAGACCCGCAGCGGTGAGAAGGGTGAGTCCTTGGATGGTTTTGGCCCGAACCGCACTCTCGGGTACTTGTACTACAAGCTTCCTGGTTTCGCAGGTGGCAGTACGGAGCGCGCGCTGAAGTACTTGAGCGAAGCGACTGCTAAAGCCCCAAGCATTGCTCTCAATCATGTCTATTACGCTGAAGTTTTGGCCTCGGGAAATGCGGCCGATAAAGCTCGCGCTCGTGTCATTCTCGACAACTTGCTTGCCCAGAATCCTGCGACTTTCAACCCTTCACGCGTTCCAGAAACGAAAGAAGAGTTTGAATTAGCTCGTAAGATTCGCGCCGACCTTCGTTAATTCGGTTTTCGTTCCCGAGAACCTGGGGCCGCCCCTTTTGCAATCCATTCTGGGGCGGCCCCCCATTCCTTTCTCCGTCTTCTTTTAGGGGGTTTCCGTGAAGAGTTTGTTTTCTCGCCCGTTAGGCCAAGTTGTTCTGGCTGCGCTGATTCTCAGTGCGCCGCAAATGAGTTTTGCTTTCGACTTGAAGGCTCCATTCGAGCTCGAGAACGCTCTTACTTTGCCGGGTGGAGTCCGCAATCCTCGGTTCCGGATGATCACTTTTGGAGTCGAAGACAAATTCAATGATTTGGGCGTGCCCATGCCGCTCGCCCAGCGCCTCAATAAGCAAGTGACTTGGGGCGATTTGATCAACGCTCAAAAGACAGATGCAGATAAGGCTTCGATTCAGGGCGTTCTTGCTGATCCGGGGAGTGATATTTCAGACTCCTCTTCGAATGGCTCACCCGGTTCAACCACCGGTGAGGTCAATACATTCGCGCAAATCATGCTCCCCATCTTCGCCATGGGGATTACCGAGAACTTTACCGCAGCTGTTGCAGTACCGATCGTGAAGGTTGATATTAGTGCGGCCACTGGTTTTGCCAAAACGGAAGACGGTCAGAAGTTTATCGACGCGGCCTGTGCAACGAACCCAGAAAAATGCAACGACGCTGCAGATAAGTTAAACAACGCGATCAATCAGAAGTTAGCGACGAACGGTTACGAGCCGATTCAAAGTGAGACCATCAACTCGGTGGGTGACGCCCGCCTGGTCGGTAAATACCGTGCTTACAAAGATAGCCTTCAATCTTTGGCTGTTCGAGGCGAATTGACGCTCCCAACCGGGATAGCACCAAATGCCGACAAAGCTGTTGATGTTCCGACAGGGGATGGTCAGTGGGACGTTGGATTTGGTTTGATCTACGACCGAAGTCTCACTCAGGACTTGCACGTTAATCTCTTTGGTTCCTATGTAGCCCAGCTTCCGGATCAACTTCAGAAGCGCCTTCCTGTTGGTCTCGGAGATACGATCTCGGGCACGAAGGAACTCCTGAATCGAGATCTTGGAGATATTGTTTCAACGGGCACCTCCTTCGGCTACGTTTTTCCTTCCTTAGGTTTGAATCTCGGTGCCGGATATAGCTTCCAGTTTGTCAATGCGACTCGATATCAAGACGGCGAGCTCGCATCCTCAGAAACCTACCGATGGCTCGAAGCCGAGGCGCCGATACAGGCGCTCCATTCGGCAACCTTGGCGGCCGGGTTCTCGACGATTGAATGGTTCAAGCAGAAGCGCTTTGTGCTTCCGTTTCAGGCCAACATCGCTTGGAGTTTGCCACTTGCGGGTCGTAACGTGACCGATAACTCGACCTTAGCTGGCGAGTTGGTGCTTTTCTTCTGATTCGAAAGGACACGATTTATGAAGTTTCAAATGAACTCCATGTTTCAGTCGACAGCTCAAGCAGTCTCCGTTTTAGCGCTCGGCTTGGGTCTTTCTGCCTGTATGCAGGTGAAGCAAGCGGTTGCTCCCATCAATGAGCCGGTACAGGCTTTGCCACTTCAAGAGTTTGATATATCTGACCTCGCGGATGAGTCCGGCGAGTTGGCTCTTCGGAGTAATCGAATTTTTCTTTGGCGCGACGATGTTACCCCCGAACAGGTAGCGTCGACTCTTGAAACTTCTCGGGAGCTGGATCGCTTAGAAGAAACTCGTCCCTCCCTTGATAAGCGGATTAAGCGAATTGAAGATCAATTCGCTGGCGAATTCACCGAAGAAAGCTCCCTGGAGCTGGCGATTCGGAAGTCGGTGAAGAAAGTAGAGCGCGCGCAGAAGGCGCTGGCAGTGGAGCAAGCCAAGTCCGAGAGCGAGCGCGATGCAGTGAAGCTTGCCGATCTTCAGTCAAAGCTCGATGCAGCTCGGAATGAGGAAGCTCAGAATCGGTCGTCGCTTGAAGATTTGTATCAGCGCGGCGGTTTCGGAGAAGCTCGCCGTTCACGAGAAGAGGCCCAAGTCGAACTCGCGACCATCGAACAAAATATTCAAGACCGCGTGGCGGCGCTCGATCGCGATGTGGAATACTTCCAACAGCCGCCAACACTCGTTCGCTTCCGTTTTCCAAAGACCCTGGCTGGGGATTTTGATCCTTCGGCAGCCATCTCGGCTAAATTCGAAGGCTGGAAACTTCCCGGTGAGGCGGAGGCCCGCACTTACTCCACGGACGACTCCTCGATTCAAGACTTGGTATTTAAGCGTCGCGGCGGGGTACTGACTTTCAAGATTGTGGTTTACGCCGATGCAACGCTTTCGATTGCCGATGCTCAGGGGCAAGGGCTCGAGCCGAGTGACAGCTATTGCTTCCGTCTCGTGCGCAATCGGTACGACCAAATCGGAAAAGATCCTCGCAAATTTTTTGGTGGGGAAGTGTTCCAGATCCAGGGAGCGACCGACACTTGTGATCCGACCGAGCTAAAAACTCGCGCGAAGGACGATGCGAGTTTCCGGATGCGCCAAGGTGTCGTGAAAATGCAGGACAAGGCATCCAGAGAGTGATGAACTGGCGTTATGCCAAAGTTCCCTGAAAAAACGGTCCCGGCGTCGCTCCTTCGGAGAGCCGGGGCCTACCTCCTCGATTCGCTCCTTTTTTCGGCTTTGTCTTGGACTCTGACCTTTCCAGCGTTGGGCTTAATCTATCTCGTTGAGAAGGTTCGTTCTCCTGTTGAGCTTGCGCGCCTTTGGGACTGGATTTCCCTTCAGGATCTCCTCCTGCTGGAGGGGCTCAACTTCGTTGCTTATTTATTAGTTGCTGGGGTGGTCTCGGCCGAGTGGGCCTTCCGATGGGGCAGTTCTCCCGGAAAGTGGGTCATGCGGCTGTGGATTGTGGATGCCCGGAGCTCCTCTCCGCTGACCCGACCTCAGGCTTGGGGTCGTACTCTCGCGTACTTTCCGTCCTACTTATTAGTTGGGGTGGGGTTCCTCATGGCTCTCTTTCACCCTCGGCGTCAGGCGTTGCATGACCTTCTGTCGCGAACCCTTTGCGTTCAGAGGGCCCGGAGTGCGCCGAATCCCTCCAATTGAGCATTATTTCGCATGGCGTTATAAACTGGATTGACTCATTGCGCCACGTGAGCTACGTGTCTCTCCCTATGAGACGTGTATCTGCTCGAAAAACCCCTTTTCACTGGCTTCCAAAGACTTCCACAGCGGCTGTTCTGGCCATTACGGTCGGAATGAGTGCCTGGTTGGGAGTGACCACGCAGTCGCAGGCGGACGAAAGTGTTCGGCGGACTCGGAGTTTCAGTCTCTCGGATCTCATGCCCAGAGCCTCGGATTTGAGCTTCTTGTCTGATCCAGGGAGTCGCTCGATTTCAGAGCCTATCTGGAAGGATGCTCGGGTAGCCGAAGTCCAATTCTCCTACCGGGGCGATCAGCGCAAGAATCGCTCATGGTCCGGCGGACAGAATGACTTTGAGAATTACGAAATCAACCCCGAGGGAGTGATCACTGGGGGCGAGATTTTGGGATTAGCGCGCCCGATGGAGCGCGCCCTTTACGACGCCCTGATTGGTTCGCGGATCGCCGATCCGGCCGAGCGAGCGAGATCTTACTCGGAGTATTTGAAACGCTCGTACGACCAAGCAGTGGGCGTTTTGACTTTAAATCGTATTTTAGATCACGAATCGATGAAGAGGAAACTGCTCCCTCGTACGTCGCAAGAGCGAATTGATTACGTGAAGCGCGTGGCACTGGTTCGGTTTGCAATCGAAGCGGGTAAAGTTCCCACGCGCACGGTTGGCGACGATGTCGTGTCGGCGGTGCCGAGTCAGGTGGCTGCAATCACGGATCAACAGCTCTACGCTTGGATGAAGGAAGGCGTGGGTAATCAAACTTTACGCTTTAAGGCGGGCTGGCGCTTCACTGATGGCGGCCTAGAGACCGAGCTCGGAGGGCTGAGAGAATCAGGGAAAGAAATTGCCGGTTGGCCGGAAGAGCTGCGGATTTCTTTCCGTCAACTTCCTGATACCGTCGAAGCGTTCTCGGAAGAGATTGCACGTCAGTTAGATGCGACCTATCAGGTGGTCCGCCGTCAGTACACTTGGCGTGTATTGATCGCCGAGCGAAAGCCCCTGATTCAATGGGATATGCTTTTCGCGGTCTCGGTTCAGGACGAGCGAAAGTTTTATGAAACTCTGAAAGCGCGCGAGTTCAGTGTTCAGCCTCTTTCTGCAAGCGCGCATGAGTGGACCCTTTCAGGTACCGCGGCCGCTGCATTTTCCGCTGAACTCGAGCGACAAGTGGCCGCACGCGAAACTCAAGTCACGGCCGAGATTCGTGCCGCTGGGATCCCGAGTGATCCCGCTGCGATCGCAGCTCTGCGTGCTCGTGTGAAAGCCTACCGTCAAAACGAGGTGCGTGCACTGATCGGGCAGCTTCTTGCGGGGGACTTCCAGGATGAAGTCGCTTCCGGGGCTCTGCGTGTGGTTGATCGCGCACTCCAGTTCGCAAGCGATGGCGTCACGGAAATTCCAGCCGATGACTCAGTAGAGTCAAAACAGAAACGCGCAGCTTTTGATCAGCGGTTCTCGGGAGTTCTGCTTCCTCGTCTGCAGGTGACGGACTCTGCTGGGGCTTTGCGTCTCATGGTCTTAGAGGAAACGGTGGCCGGAGCGCCTCAGGCGCTTCCGATCGATCATCCTCGCGTCCGAGCGGCACTTCGCGGGATGATGCAAATGAGAAAACAGGGTTTCATTTTCCGTGAGGTTGCTTACGATCTCCTTCGTGAGAATCCGTTGCAGTTGAATATCGATGCATGTGGCGACTCAAAGTGGCCCTGTGCGTCCCGCGATCTCTCTCGAATTGCTGAAGTTCTTTTCCCTGAGACGCTGTTTCCGGGCGAGTCATTGGGAACTTATGGGCCGGCGAGCTCAGTCAGAATTCCAAGTACGCTGCTTGAGCAGGGGCTTCGCGACAAAGTCATGACGATCTCGCTCGATTTACTGCAGGCTGCATTTCAGGCTCCAAATGAAATCGAAGTGAGTCCTGTTCGCTGGTGAGTCGAATGTTTCCAGAGGTCTAGGAGCGTGCTAACTTGCTCGAATGATCAAGGAAGATCGTTCGTCTCTCCATAGAACCATTCAAGGCGTTCATTTTTTACGGTTGCGTGGAACCTTGCCCGAGAGAGCGCGTCTTCACGGGATGCTTCTTGCGGATGAGATCAAGCGTGGGGCGCTCCCCGCTTTAGCGCGCAAGAATGAATGGCTCATTCGCCGCAGTCCTGGACTGATCGGCGAAGTCGAGTGGCTGCAAGAGATTATCGTTCGTCTTTACGAACGCCTGTTGATTCCCTTGGTCGATCGTTCGTCGCGACCTGAAGTGCAGGCGATGACTCGTGCTTTAGCGGAAGGCTGCGGGCTCCCTCACTCCCTGATTCGGGGCGGTCTCTATCAAGCCGATGGCATGATGCTTTTGTCGCGCTTGAGCATGATGCGGCATTTAATGCAGGATTATCCAGTCGCCGCGCTGCCAGGGTGTTCGAGCGGCGTCGTTCTTGGTTCGCGGACACGTGAGGGGAGAGTCCTGACGTGCCGGAATCAGGATTATCCCGTCGTCGGTTATTGGGAGCCCAATACTACGGTTCTCTTCCAAGAACCGACCGAAAATGCGGCGATTCCTCATGTAGATATCACTACGGCAGGGGTTCACACAGGCGGTTTGACCTCCATGAACCGCGAAGGTCTGACTCTTTGTACGCACGCCCATTTTGGCCGAAGGATGTCGTGGTCGGGTGCTACAGTCGTTGATTTAGGAAATCGCATCATCGAGAACGCGAAAACGCTGGGTGAAGCAGTTGATATTGCTCGCGCCCATCGTCGTCATGCCAATTGGGCTTATATTATTACGAGTGCGAAAGAGAATTCGGCTGCGGTCCTCGAGATGACCCCCGATCGTGTGGCAGTTCGTGAGCCGATGGATGGC
>CANMSW010000119.1 GCA_947500275.1 Bacteriovoracaceae bacterium
AGCACCGTGTTCGGGAAGCTTGCAGACGTAACCGTCACTTTGAGTGTATTTAGGCCGTCAGCAAGCGCACTGCCGCTGATTGCAATGAATCCTTCGTTCGTTGCTTCCGTGAGAGCGACTCCGTTGAGTTCGTAAGCGAAGTTGACTAAATTAGAAGTATCGATGGAGGGCGCGACGATGAATTCTTTCTCACCGTTCGCCGGAACGCGAATCGGATCTCCGATAGGGAAAGTTCGCGCGATTCTGAATATCTCATTTTCTCGGGCGTTATCGACAGTGCTTTGAAGGTAGCTGATCAGCTCGTTATCGCCCGAGAGGTTACATGCGCTCAAAAGAGACGCGAACGCAATGAACGCAACGTTTCGCAGATCAAGCCGCGGCAGACTTTGCCGCCTTGATCTGTCCGAATTCGATTGAACTGTGGCAATCCGATCGCCCGTTCTCATCAACCTTGCTCCTCGATCAACATACGTTCCTCATCGCGCTCGATTCACAGCGGAACACCCGTTCGAGCGTGGGATGGGCGCCAAATAAATGGCACTCATCCACTCCCCATCCTACCTGCTTTCTTCGGAAAAGTGAGGCCCCAAGTTTAGGAAAACCTGGGGATTGGGCGAAGTTCTCGAAACGAAAGCCTTAAAGGAGTAGGTTGATATTCTTTTAAAATATAAAAACCAGGAAGGTGGGTTGTCCGGGACACACCGTAAAAACATTAGACAAATTCTGTTTAGAAAATTCTTTGGGAGGACGATACGAGCCAAGAGAGAGAAAAGCCCGTAACCGGTGGAGATTCTCAAAGGTGAAAAGAATGAGCCTACATATAATGAATCGGATGAAGCTGTTGTTCATTCCGCTAATCCCTTTTGGACTCCTGGTCCAGTCGTGTGCGACAGGCGGGGCACGTGTGGATGTCAAAACGACTCCCGAAGGCGCAGATGTTTCTATTTTACGACCTGGCGGCGGAGTGCCGCTGAGCTTGGGGAAGACACCGCTCGTGGTATCACCCGATCAATTCCCAGACCTCGGGGCGCGGCTTGTGACTCTGCAGATCAGAAAAGACGGATTTCAAGTGGAGAACGTCGTTCTCCCAGACGGAGCAACGGGCGGATTGGCTCAAATGAACTTTCATCTGAAGGAGTCGAATGTTTCGACGGCCACGGGAAAGGCGGCTGATGTCGCTCAAAACGAGTTGGCGCGGGGGATTGCCCAGGTCCATCGCCAGGTCGCGAGGAAAAATTTCGATGACGCGCTTAGGACGTTGGATAGTCTTTTAGCGAGAAGTCCGCGCATCGCGACGCTCTACGATCTTTTAGGGGGCATCCACTACCTCAGAAAAGATTCAACACGCGCCTTAGAAGCGTTTAAACGTTCGTTAGATCTTGATCCATCGAACGCCGAGACCAGTCGTTTAGTGGAAAAACTCAATTCGTTTCAGGGACGAATCCCTGCCGATAACAATCTCAACGGAGAATAAGTCCGAGTGCTCTTTTTGCTGAGTATCCTCATCGCGCTGGGAGCTGTTGCTGGCTCCATCGTGCACCTGGACCAAGCCGCCTCGACGTACTATGACGCCGTGGCGTTGTTTGTCGTCTTTGGCGGGACCTTCTCTGTCGCGATTTCTACTTTTCCGTGGGAGATGCGCGCTGATATCGTTCACGCGTTTCGTTCGCTGATGAAAGCACCGCGGACGCAGTGGAAAACTATAATAGAAGATGGGATTCAGATCGTGCGGGCGCAGGGGGCGTCGCAAGCAGCTGCGATGATCCAATCGCGTGGATTGGCGCGTTTTACCTATTTGGACGGACTCGAGTTAATGGGTCTGGGGTTTGACGCAGAAACTATCGAAGTTATTTTGTCTGAGCGGATTCGTCAGCGGACGGAGCGAAGGACGCGTGTCGCAAACTCCATTCGGGGGCTCTCGAAGTATCCTCCCGCGTTCGGACTCGTAGGTACGGTTCTTACGCTAGTAAGTTTAATGCGTGCGATCGCCGGTGGCGCAACCTCGCAGCAAGCGGGTGTCACTATGGCCGTGGCGCTGGTGGCGACTCTTTACGGACTGTTGCTTGCGAACTTGTTCATCAACCCGGCCGGGGAGCGCGTG
Source organism: Bacteriovoracaceae bacterium (assembly GCA_947500275.1). GTDB lineage: Bacteria > Bdellovibrionota > UBA1018 > UBA1018 > UBA1018 > CANMSW01. The sequence continues at coordinate 2,102 of CANMSW010000119.1, forward strand.
CTGAATCGCGCGACGTTCGAAGCGAAAGAGGGCGAGCTTGCACTTCAAGCAGTGCTGCTTGCGGCCCGGGGCGTGCCGGTCCTCCAGGCGCAAGAGTTCTTAAATTCGTTTGTGCCCGATTCGAATCGCATCAACGTCTTGAAACAAGGCGTGGCCCCGTCCTCGATGAAGGGGGCGGCATGAATCAAGAAGCGAGGAAGGCGAGCGCATTAGTTGGAATGAAAAGACGCCCTATCCTGATGGCCGTTGAGGGCGAAGGGACGGACGTCGATGGCACGTGGGCCATCAGCTACGGTGACATGATCACCTTGTTGCTGACGTTCTTCATTCTGTTTTTCAGCCTAGACAAAACTGAACCCAATGCCGTCCCGAATTCTATTCCAAAAGATATCACTGCAGTGTTGGCCCCGGTCGCAGAATCTAAGCACGTGGCCGGTGTGCCTGCAGATGCGGCATCACCCGATGCAATAGCTATTGGAACCGACCCGGGGGCCCGGAGCGTTGAGAAAAAGATCATCGATGAGTTCGGAGGCGAGCTCACTAAAATGGGTCATCAGATCACGGTGCGCTTTCCTGGAGTCTCGTTTTTTGACTCAGGAAAAACTGAGCTCACTCGTGGGGGTGCCGAGCATTTGCGAAAGTTCGCTGAAGCTGCTCTTAAATATCCCGGGAAATATAGCATTCTCGTTCGTGCCTTCACGGACGGCGTCCCCGTAAAGCGGGTGAAGGGTCGGCCGTTTCAAGATAATTTGGAGCTTTCGGGTCTGCGATCGATCGCCGCCATGCGGGCGCTCGGGAAGGCGGGTTTGCCCCTGTCCGCGATGCGAATCGCGGGCTTTGGGGAAGTGACCAGTGGCGAGGATGAGAACGGAGTCGTTCGGTCGTCCGTCGCCGAAAACCGTAAAATCGTGATTACTTTGGAACCCGAATGGCGGGAGCCCGAATTAGGGTCGCAGGGGGCTCTAAAGAAAGAATGAGATATCAGGGGCGGAACACGCAATTAGGCCTGTATTTGAAGCGCGGGGTGATGAACCTCCTGCGCAGTGCCGCTTTTGTGGTGTTAGGTACCCAAGTTTCGGGCGTGCCGCAGACTTTCGCCGAAGCACTCTCGAAGCATCCTCGGGTCGCGGAACTCGAAGATAAGCTCAACAAAGATGCGAGCGCTTACTTGAAAGCACGCTTCCCGGATCAACCGTTTTTGGTGACGGCAAGCATCGATCCGGTTCGACGGGAAACTTCCGGAAATGCAAAGGGTCGAAAAGGCGAAAGGAACCCCGATGAGGACCTTCCGTTCTTCGATGTGCAGGAGCCTGAAGACACGATGGTTGATGAGTGGGATGATCCCTCGATCTCCCTGAACCAGTTGATGCTTCGGACTCGGAAGGTATTAGTCGAGGTTTCCCTCCCAAATACTATATCAGATGAAGAAATTCTTGAAGTGCGCGAGTCCTTGACCAAGATCCTGCACCTGGTGCCTGCCCGGGACGATGTTCAGGTGACCAAGCGGGCATGGAAGACGGCTGCGACCACGACCCCTCCGACCCCAGACTATTCGAAATATGTTTACGCGATCGCGGGCGTCCTTGCGGCCGCGTTTTTGTTGATCAGTTTATTGACTCGTGCCTCGATTAATCGACTCGCGAAAGTGGTCGCCTCCGGTGGCGCGGCGGCAAGTCAATCGGGTGGTGCACAGTCTGCCCCACCTACTGTGAACGTTTCCTTCCCCGCGCAAGAGATGGGTAGCGGCGGCGGGGGGGCAAGGTCTTTGGAAGGGAACTTCCAAGTCAGTGACGCTTCGAAAATGCGCGAGCAGGTCGGTTTATTGGTCGATCGCTTCGTCCATGAAAAAAATTTTCCGCTCCTGCAAGACATGATCGAGCTCGATCGGTTTGCTCGCGAGAATCTGAGCGCGATGGGTGCGCTTCTTCATGAATTTCCAGCCGAAGTTCGGGCACGCATTCTGTCCTATGGTTCCGATCAAGTGTGGCTTGAGGCTTCTTTCAAAGCCGGAATGCTCGAGCCCGGCTGCTTGCGCGTCTTGAGCTCGATGGCTCGACTTTCCCGTGAAGATGTCGAACTTGGCTTCGAAGGTTTGTTGATCCGCGTGTGGCGCCTTGAGATGGACGAGAAGATTCGGTTGTTCCGCATGCTGGATCAAACGGAAGGATTCTATCTCCTGGATCGTTTGCCGCGGGGGGTGGCGATCCCGGCCGCTCGCCGCGTCTATCCTGGAAGCTGGGGTACGGTCTTGACGGGCAATGCGCTTCTTCCGCCTTTGAGTCCCGATCGGATCCTGCAAGTGACCGCGATGGCAGAGACGATTCGCCCATTGACGAGTTCCGCGATGCTCGAAGACTATCGACGCGACATGGAGCTTCTAGAGTTTCTCAAAAACGCCGAGTTCGAAGAGGAGCGTGATATCTACGCGGCGCTTAAGCCTGATTCGATCATTTTTAAGATGCGGCCCTCATTCTCGTCCCTGTTTCTGCTTTCGCGGGAAGAGCTTACGGAAATCGTGCAAAAATTCACTCCGGTTCAGTGGGCAATGGCCCTCTTCGGGACCCCGCGAGACGAACGGGTGAAGATCGATTCGATTTTGAGCGAAAAGCAGCGATTTGTGATGGACGACGAGCTTCGCCGTCTCGATCAAGCGGCGCCCCCGAAAGAGCAAGTTGCGCGGATTCGGGATCAGATCGCGCGCACAAAAGCTGCGGCACTTCCGAGCGCACCTGCGGCTTTGAATCCGGTGCCGAACACTCTCAACAGAAATCTGCCCCCGTCACCTCCCGGTTCGAAACCGGGAATGAGGGGCGGAAGTGAAGATGGAGGTGCATCCAATGCGGCTTAAGAGTGTTGCACTCAGTGCGTTGATCTTACTTGGAGTCTGCGGGCTCACTGCAAGTGAAGCCACCGCCCACAAGTTGGCAATCGAGAGCGGGTTTTACAGTCTGAGTACGAAGAACGTCGATACCGAAGAATCGATTAGCCAATTCGGCGCAGGGGTATATCAGATTCAGTATTCGATTGAAGCCATCCCGCACTTAAGTGCGGAGGTGGGGTATTTTCTGATTATTGGGAGTGGATTGAGCGGATTAGACAGCAACGGTCTAGAGGCGGGCGCGTCCTATTTCCCGTTCACCAACGCAGAAGCGCGGGTCTTTAGGAGTGAAGACGGTTATCTCAAGACGCTGGATTTGTTTCGCCCTTATATCGGCGCTTTCTTTGTGCAACGGCAAGTGAGCAGCGCGAGTTTTGCTGGTTATGGCGCTAAGCTTGGCACCGAGTGGGTCTTTCGCGCGCCTTGGTTGTTGAAAGCGGATGCTCGATTCGTGAGCTATTCGAATGCCGATAGTGCGCCCGTGATGGAAATGACGGCAAATATTGGCATTGGACTTGAGTTTTAACCGCCGGATCTCTCGCTTACTTCAGGGGCTTCCATTCAGGCCTTTCCAGTGGGCCTTTAATCGAAAAGAAAGTTGCGCCCAGGGCTTCGCGATAGCCCTGCCTGAGTTCGGCGGGAAGGCCCAGTTCTTCGATACTCCTGTTTTTTGGAAGGCGTAAGCGGCCTCGAAGGGACCATCCCGGCTGCCCGTGCGGCGCGTGGGGGAGTAAAAGTTCGCCATTCAAAGTGAGGAAGAACGGGTGGAGGTCCTTGGGGGCAAAGAGATCCAAGACCGGCTCACTGTTGATATCACTTCCGAGTTGCGCGCCGGACGCGAGAATCACGCGGTAGTCCCGGAGCTCGATTTTGAGCTTTCCTGCTGGCGCGCGAAATTTTGAGTTGAAGGTGAACTCGTAGAGGTTCACATCGGCTTCGCCCCGGAACCCTCCGGGATGCGAGGGGCTAAGGTCGAGGTGGCCTTGCGTTTCAAACTTGAATCGCAGGGGCGGAAAAAAGTTGGCCTCAATCGCTGGAATCGCCTGCGACGGAAATGGGTTAGTGCGCCATTCCGCTTTCCATTCCTCGGGTCCGATCCGATCGATATCTATTTGCGCGTCTCCGGAGTCGCTCGTGATCTCAAGATGCGTTTTCCATGAGTCCGGTTTCCTACTCCATTTCAATTGGTCGATGAGGAGCGCTGGCGTTTCTGAGCGGAGGGTTTCGAGGGTGACGCCCGATGATTCGCACACGCCCGAGACAAGAGTGGGCGTTAGGAGTGCTGCAGTCCTTGGCTGCAACAAAAAGGGCCGGAGTATTTCCTGGAGAAGTTTAAGGCAGTCTTCGGGTGGAGTAGCGTGGGGCTCGGAACTAGGTTGAAGCGTGGTTTGCGTGCTTAAGGGTGAGTCGCCGTTCGAAGGGGTGGGCCCTCGATTGGCAGAGAAATAGCGAGACCCCAGCGCGCCCAGCGTGACGCTGAGGAGTAGGAGTGCGGCCGTGGTTTTCGCGGTGATTCTCATGGAAGGGCTTTCGTCCTGTGTGCGCTAATCGGCCTTTGTGGGGCGCTCGATTTCCAGGAGTTTGCGCGTGGCCCCATACCAATTCCCGCCCAAGCGAGACAGTGGCTGCCAATCTTTTTGGGCGCGATGCACGCGTAAAATCTTGCCGATCACCAAAACGGAGGAGCCTGGGGTGCCGCGCTCACCAATATCAACTGTCTCATGGAGAACGCATTCCATACTCCAGGGGGCCTCTGCGACTCGCTGGCAACGGACGACTTCACAAGCGACAGGGTCAAGTCCGACTTTCTCCAGTTCGTTGGTCCCGTATTCATAGTCTGCCGAAGTCTGATGCACTTGCGCGGCCATGGTCTCTGAACACCCGTTGACGACGAATTCGCGGGTTTCGAGGATGTTTCGGAGCGTGTCTTTCAATAGACCCCCGCGTTTGGGGGAGCACGCGAAGATGAGGCAAGGCGGATTGCTCGAAAC
>CANMSW010000120.1 GCA_947500275.1 Bacteriovoracaceae bacterium
AGACGATTTTCCGGATCGAAGCCATTCTTCACCCTTTCAAAAATAGAGATCCATGCGCCTTTTTCTCGGCGAATCCACTCGTTCTTCAATAGCCCTGAGCCGTGGTGATGACTCAAGGTCGCGCCAGCCGCTTCGGCCGCACGAAGGAAGTCTTCCCAAATTTCATCGTATTTTTCCGCGGAAGTCCCACTGACTCCGGCATGACTCACGAGGGTGAAATAGATATTCGCCCCCGTGTGATAGAAATGACTGAAATGAGCCATGACAAGACCCAGCAGCGGTCTACAGTCTTTGACTGCCCGATAAACCTCTTCAATCCGGTCCCAGGTGCATGCGAGCTCAAAAGTATCCAGAATCATACGCGAGTGACTGAGGATGAGCTGCTGCTTGTAGCTCACGTCATAGCGGTGCTCCCACCAATGCTCGCCCAAGCGGGGCCCTAAATAGGTCAGCCCTAGCTCTTTCGCCACCTTGAGCGCTTCACTCGATTCCGCTTCAGCGATTGCCGTATTTCCCTCAAAAATGGCAATTAGGGCAGCACCCCCAGGGAAACCGCACTCTTTGAGAACAGCTGAATTCAGCGCCAGCGAAGTTTCTAGGGGATCATAAATTCGGAGCACCGAAGGCCGCAGTCCGGCTTGCATGATATGACGCGAGAACTCGAGCGACTTGGCGACGTCTGGGGCCGCGAAGCCCATCATCACGCGCTTTTCCGGGAGCTTATGAATCTGAAGACGCGCTGCCGTGAAAAAACACAGCGTCCCCTCGCTGCCCAAAAGCAGCTGCGTCCAATCGGGGCCCATTGCACTCCGCGGGGCCCGTCCCGTTTCTAGCACAGTGCCATCCGCAAGAACGCACTCCAGCGACAGAACCAGATCCTCAATCTTACCGTACTTCGTTGAAAGCTGACCGGCCGAACGGGTGGCGAGATATCCACCCAGCGAACTGCAATAAATAGAAGAAGGGAAATGTCCGAGGGTATATCCCTCTTGGTTCAACCAACGCTCAAGGTTTTCGCCGATCCATCCGGCTTCGGCCGTCACGGTCATCGACAGCGGATCGAGATGACGCACTTTTCTCATCTTCTTCAGATCTACTAGGACTCGGGGGCGATCCTCTTTTGGAGAGGGAACCGTCGCACCGCACACTCCGGAGCCCGCGCCGTACGGAATCAAAATGCAATCGGATTGCCGCGCCCAAGCCAGCATTTGAACCAACCTCTCGGTTGAGTCGGGCCACAGCACGAGATCTACAGTCGGCTCCGCCGCCGGACCTTGCTCTCGCAGCTCTAAAAGTTTCCGGGGCCAAAGGTCCTGTGAATAGGCCAACAGCGTTAATCGCTCGAAATCGACGAGTCCGGCCTCCAGCCATGCGACTGCGTCAGGATGCTTCATTGAGGAACGCAAATTTTCGGAGCGCAGCAAATGGGTGTTTTTGGATGATATCAGTTCACCAGTCGACATGACCGCATTATGGGACGCAAAATCATTTCAAACAATGTCAATTCTTGACTTTTCCTCCGTTCAAAACCAATTCGATTTCCGAGCGGATCAAATCCGATTTCCAATCTTGGGGCCCCACCCACTTCATCACGATTTTACCAGTGCGGCTAATCAAGTAGGTCTCTGGAAACTGAAAACTTCCGAAAGCCTCAGAGACCTTTTGCTGAGAGTCGAGCAAGGACTTCACACCCTTTGGAAGACTTTGATTCGGGAGAATCTTGATTGCATCCGCTTTCGACGCATCTAAGCTCAGCGCGATAAACTGAATCGAGCTATTTTCCTGGTAGGCGCGCGCGAGCTCTAACCATTTTGGAAGCTCGTCCAGACAAGGAGGACACCAGGAGGCCCAAAAATGAATCACTGCGACCTGATCCTTTAATGAATCACTGGACCACCTTTGGCCCTCCAAAGATTCCAACTGAAAATCGGGCATTTCCTGAAGGTGACGCCCCGCCCCTGATTGTTCGGTTGAATAGGGTAGAAAACCGAAGGTCCAAGACAGAGCCAGCCCCAGAGCGGCCAAAGCCAAAGAACCGAAGAACCAAAGCCGAATCTTGGAGAAAGTCACACTTTTCATATTCCTATCGATAACGCCCGCGACAGGGACCGTCAAACGCTTGGCGTTTAAGCCGAATATTTGGTGAACATCCCTCTCTCATGAGGCCCTGCTGTTGCGCCTTTTCGTAAGATTGACCATACTTGGTCCATGAGCCACGCACTGGTTCTGAACGCAACCTACGAGCCTCTTCAAATCGTCTCCTGGCAAAAAGCGTTGCAGCTGCTTTTTCAGGGTAAAGTCGAAGTCATCGAAGAGTCCGATCAAGAAGTCCGCACGGTACGCATTTCAATGAAGGTACCCGCGGTTCTGCGTTTACTGAGCTATGTGCCGCTCGGAAGAAAAAAGAATGTCGTTCGATTCTCTCGGACGAATATCTTCCTTCGCGACGACCACCAATGTGGCTACTGCGGAAGACGGTTCTCTAAAAGCCAACTCACCCTCGACCACGTAATCCCTGTCGTTCAGGGAGGCCGCAAAAGCTGGGAGAACATCGTGGCTGCTTGCCTGGCCTGCAATCAGAAGAAGGGCGGCCGAACTCCCAACGAAGCCGGCATGAAGCTCCTTCGGAAGCCAAAAGCCCCCCTCTGGCTACCCTCCACTTCTTTGAAAATGGGGGTTGCAGTCACGCCCGAACGTTGGAAAATTTATTTCCGTTGGGAGAATGATGGCTCGTGAGGAAACTCACGACACCCACAACGAATCTTTAAATAGCAACCTTGAAGAAAAAACTCGAGAATCGAATCCATGCCTACCCCAGCGACCCTAGCGAACCGTTTGAAGTCGCTGAAAATCCCGGGCCTCAAGAACAAGACTTCTCCTGACGCTTCCCAGATATCGGACTCTTCGGAAAAGCCTCATTGGATTCTTCGTTACGGCGACCTCACCTATGACTTTGCATCCTCGCTGCTTTGGAGCACGAGAAACGGAAAGCTCATCCTGAAGCGCCTCTACCTTTCCAGTCCTGGCCGTGAGCTCAACAGCTGGTCCGGTGCAAAACTCGAGCGAGCGGCCGTCTTTCGCGAGCTTTTACAGCTGATCCGGGATTCCCACTGGCGCTATATGCGCAGACTCACGACGGCCGAACAACGGATGTTGGATGGGAACCTCGAAGAGGATGGTCGACTTCGACAATTCGACTCGTATGTTCATCGACTGAGTTTTGATGATCTGGCCCTTCTTCTGATTCGGGATAAATTCGGATTTCCAATTTCCGAGGCGGCTGCGATTTTTGAAGCACCCGAAGCGAGCCTTCAACTTCAAAGACAACATGCCTTCGAAGCGTTATGCGACTGGATCTGGGATTCGAGTGATACACGAGAAACCCCGGAGTGCTTTCAGGTTCAGAAAAAGTCGACGGCCTCTTTAGATGGAAAGCTCCAACCCGGCGAAGCCTCAGCCATCGAAAAACACCTCGGCGGCTGTCCAGCCTGTACGGAAAACTACCGGCGCATCCGAAAACTTTTGACCTGCGCAAGTGATATGCCGCGTTTCTTCCTTCCCGCTGATCAACGAGGCCACCGGATTGCGCAGGAGAAGCTCTTCTCAGACTTCAGAACCCGAAGCCTCAGCTTTTCGGAGATACCCTGGTTCTTACGCACCGGTGCTGAAAGCTTGGTCATCACGTTCGGCATTCTACTCGCGGTCGCACTGATCCCTCGTTTTCAAAGGCTATACGAGGCCTCGGTCAATCAGCGCTTAGACACATTGATTGCGAGCAGCACCGACGAATCCCCGTTGGACAGTGTGGCACCAGCCTCGAAGCAAATCCACATCGAGACCCAGAACGAAACGGCTGCGAACTTTGGCGAAGAAGATTCCATCCACTCAGGTGAAGATCTCCCCCCTTTGGCAGCCGAAGGCGATTCCGATCTGGACGAGTCAGCAGTACAAACGGATGAACCCAAACAACCGGGTGCAGGACCCAGTGAAGTTTGGCGATTCTCTTTGAGAACCTCCAGCCCTAAAGAGGCCCGTAGCAAGGTCATTGCGAAACTGATGGCCTTAGGGGGCACCCCTGAGAACACGCCAGGATTGGGTGGTGTGGAAGCACCAGGAGGAATTCAATTCAATCTAGTCGTCGATCGCGCCTGGCTTCCTGATATCCGCAAGCATCTGAACTCCCTCACCAGCGACCAACAAAATGATGGCCGAAACACGGCCCGCACCCAGAATCCCCTCTCAACGAACGAGCCCTTACGCTGGTATCGGAGCGCCTCAAAAACCTCACTTCCCACGGGTAAAACTCGAATCATCATCTGGCTTTCGCAGATCTGAGAAAAAGGGCGCACCGAGGCGTGGGACGCACGCGTCCAAGTTCACCCGCCCCCGCAGTCCTGACCGATATCAGTTTGGAGCCCGTCAGATCGTCGTCGAGCTCCGTCCCCGAGCTCCGTCCCCGAACTTCATGAATCAGCTCTGTCCCATCGGGTGGCGAGGCACATCCATCCATGGATTCCTTGCGCCCCTTCGGGGCTGCGCCTTCCATGGCGCTAGAGGCCTCTTCACCCGATGGGACAGAGCCGCTTCATGAAAGATCACCGCACAAAGCCAGCCGCCGAGGAAGGAGGCAATACGGACTCACCACATAAAAAAAGCCCGGTACCTTTCGGCACCGGGCTCAATCGGATTTAGTCCGTATCAGGAACGATTACTCGTCCTTTTTGTCTTTGAGAGCAGCTTTCAGCTTATCGCCGAAGAGATCGCCCATCGAAGCTTTCTTGGAGCGCTCGCCCACGAAACCTTCGTAGTTAGCGCGCTCTTCCGAACGTCCGAGTTGCTTGATCGAAAGACCAATGCGGCGCTCGCGAGGCTCAATCGAGAGGATCTCTGCGCGGACTTTATCGCCCACTTTGAGAACATCGGCTGGCTTCTCGATGCGATGATCTGCGATCTCGCTGACGTAGATCAAACCTTCCACGCCTTCTTCGATTTCGACGAATGCACCGAAGTCTGTGAGCTTGGTCACAAGGCCTTCGATCGCGGTTCCCACTTTGTAGCGGGCTTTGATCGATTCCCAAGGATCGCGCTCCATCTGCTTGATACCGAGAGAGAACTTCTCTGCAGTCTTGTCGATGCCGAGAACAACAGCGGTGATTTTGTCACCTTTCTTGTACTTCTCGGATGGGTGGTTGAACTTCTTGGTCCAAGCCAAGTCGCTGACGTGCACGAGGCCGTCGATACCAAGACCGATGTCGACGAACACACCGAAGTCGGTGACCGACTTCACTTCGCCGTCCACACGGGTTCCGACTGGGTGCTTGATCTCGAGCTCATCCCAAGGGTTAGCTTGGAGTTGCTTGAGGCCCAAGCTGATCCGCTTCTGCTTGGAGTCGACTTCGAGCACTTTGCATTCCACTTCATCGCCAATGTTGACGACTTTGGATGGATGCTTCACGCGCTCAGTCCAGGACATTTCGCTGACGTGAATGAGGCCTTCAATGCCTTCTTCGAGCTCAACGAATGCGCCGTAGTCTTTGAGGCTGACGATCTTGCCTTTCACTTTCACGCCGACAGGGAATTTGAATTCGACTTCGTCCCATGGGTTTGCAGTGACTTGCTTGAGGCCGAGCGAAACACGCTCTTTCTCGCGGTCGTACTTAAGGATTTTGACTTTCACTTCATCGCCGACAGCGAAGAGTTCGCTTGGGTGCTTGATGCGGCCCCAGCTCATGTCAGTGATATGGAGCAATCCGTCCATTCCGCCCAAGTCGATGAACGCGCCGTATTCCGTGATGTTCTTCACGGTTCCGGAAACGATCATGCCTTCTTGGAGGTTCGACAAGGTCTCTGCACGTTGCGCTTCGCGCTCTTGAGCAACGACTGCGCGGCGAGAGAGAACAATGTTGCCACGTTTTTTGTTGAACTTGATGATCTTGAACTTGAGTTTCTTGCCGACAAACTTGTCCAAGTTCTTCACTGGCTTGGTGTCGATCTGGCTGCCAGGCAAGAAAGCCTTTACGCCGATATCCACCGAGAGACCGCCTTTGACTTTAGCGATCACGACGCCTTCCACGAGTTGGTCAGCTTCGCAAGCTTGAGAGATTTCGTCCCAAGCGCGGATGATCTCAGCTTTGTCCTTCGAGAGGAGCATGAAGCCGTTTTCCATCTCCATGCGCTCGAGGTAAACCGCGACCACGTCGCCAGAAGCAACGTGAGCGACGCCTTGAGCATCTTTGAACTCGTGAGTCGGTACCAAACCTTCACACTTATAACCGATATCCACGGTTACATATTCATCGCCGACATTGATCACGGTGCCGTCTACGACTTCACCTTCTTTGATTTCTTGCTGGCGTTGCGACGCTTCAAAGAGTTCAGCGAAAGTTTCTTCGCTGTCGTCCATTGCGGACTTCAGATTCGTCGCATCGTCTTCCCCAACGAACTGATCCATCCAGCTCTGGTTTTTAGGGAGGACGTTTTTCTTAGCGGAAGCAGTGCTTCCGGTGGTTTGCTTAACGGTCATAATAGAGGTTTATTGCCTTTCTGAATTCGCCTCCGCCAGCAATGCTGGCTTCAGCTGGACTTCGGACCCTCGTACCGCAAAGCAGTACTTCTGAGGAATCTCGAGGCCCTTGGTGGGTATAGAGATCGGGGGAGTGCAAGTCAAAGGCTAAAACTGCTTCAAATGCAGGGATTTAACGCAGCCAAACACCCACACTCAACGCGTCGTCCGGCGCTTGAGTTTGTTATAGGCTTCAAGAGTACGGCTAACCCGAATTCTCCGGTCATATCGGCGTCTTGCCTGCTCCCGAGCCTTGCGTCCCATCACGAGACGTTGATCGGGACGGTTGAGCAACCAACGCAGTTGATTCGATAGATCGAAAGCATCCGAAGGCCTCACCAAAAGGCCAAATTCCTCAAATCCGGCATCCGGTCCAAAAAGACCGGCTGCCCCTCCC
>CANMSW010000121.1 GCA_947500275.1 Bacteriovoracaceae bacterium
CTCCGATGGTTTGGACCAAGGAGCTTCCGCGATTTTATCGATATCAGGCAGAAGGCGCCGCAGAGATCGAGCTATCTGACCCTAAAGATATCGACCGCTGGAATAAGGTTTCGCGCGAAATCAGCGAAAAATGCACGCCTGGAGTATTAGAAGAGGCAGCGAAAGAGGGAAAAGATCCTCAGTTTCCGAACGAGCCGATCCTTTGTCCTGGTCGGAAGTTGCTTGACGATTCAAATCAAAGCTTCCGGCATTTCGACCGTGCGCTTGCCGTTCATGGCATCCCGCAGTCCCCGTTTTGATTCGGTTAGGAGCCTGAGGGGATCGCGACGATATTGAACGTCCCTGTCATCATGGCGACGGGCTCTTTTGTTCCTTTTTTGAAGAGCATCCCGTGGACCACGCAGAGTCGGTTTCCTCTAAAAATCACCTTGGTTTTCGCTTCGAGACGATCGCCGAGTTCTACCGGACGAAAGTAGTTCACTTTGAGTTCCACGGTTGAACAGAAGTCTTTTTTTTCGAGAGTCGTGAAAACAGCCGCACCGCCAGCGTAATCGAAAAGTGCAGAAATCACTCCGCCGTGAACCCGGCCCGCGGGTGATAGGTGTTCTTCTCGTATCTCCAGTAATGCGACAGCGCTCTTGGAATGCGTGCTCGCCGACTTCAGGCGGTACCCCAACATCCGGCCAAAAAGATCCGGATGACTATAGTTTTCGAGATTGAATCTTCGCTTATGAAGTTGCGGGAGAGTCTTTGCTCCCTGAGAGGAGGGTTTCATGTCTTAAAGAATACCATGAGTTTGGACTCTGTAAGGCCGCTAGGCTACAATCTCCTGCATGGACCTAGATCAGCGTGCAGGTTTTTCCAGTGACCTTCAACCGCTTCGGAGCTTTTTGCCGACGCTACTACCCGTCCTCGGAAAGAAGGGGGATTGGTACCCTTCGATCTGGTTTGAGAGAAAATCAAATCGTTCGATGTCCGTGAATTTGAAACAAACTCAAGTTTCCGACTCCTTTAGCTCAGGAGTTGTTCTCAGAATTTACGACGGATACACCTTGCACGAGCAAGCAAGCGACGACTTAGAGCCCAGCCGTTTGCGGCAGTTGGCTGAGGAGTTTGCGGCTCGCGTGCAGGGCGCGAAAATTCACGCTCAGGCAATTTCTCGCCCGTATCCCTGCCCGAGCTGGCGTGAGCGACTTAAGCAAGTCACGGAAAAAGAGATTCTAGATCAAATCGGCAGCCTTCCTGCCGCAAATCAAGAGGTCCATTTCGGAGTTCGATTTCAGAAAGACCCGCGCGGACTCACAGTCGAGGAAGCGACAGTTGAGCTCAAGGCTTTGCTCAAAAGAATCCTTGCGATCGCCTCAGAGGAAGGACTGCCAGCGCAGGAGCTCAGTTATGCTCTCGCGCGGTATTCGTTGGCGGAAGAAGAGAGTCTCTTTATCGACTCTTCCGTGAATATATCGCAGACCCTTCTTCGGGTCGCGGTGACCCTCGTTACGATGTCAGGCGCGAACCGGAGCATCCATCGGGTCGGTGGGCTCGGAGGGGTGGAGTCCCTCGCGGTTCACGATTCGGAAATTCTGGAAATGATATCTGATTTGAAAGCGCTGAAAAACGCACAGCGTCTTGCGCCAGGTAAATATCGAGTCCTTTTTGGACCCGAGCTTTCGGGTGTCATCGCTCACGAGGCGTTTGGTCATGCCCAAGAAGGAGATACGTGCGCGAGGGGACGCAGTCGTGCATGGGAGCTTCATCAATCGGGTGAAAAAGTGGGAAATCAAAACGCTACGATTGTGAACAATCCCGCAATTTTCAAAAATGCAGATCGGAATCATGCGGCTTGGGGAAGTTATTACTTCGATGAAGAGGGATGGTTCTCATCGGAGCAAGTGCTCTTGAAAGAAGGCGTCCTTCAGTCGCCAATGACCAATTTGACGTCAGCTCTTCGTTTAGGTGTTCCAAGAACTTCCAACGGAAAGCGGGAAACCTGGGCCAATGGGGTCTACACCCGGCAGACGAATACCTATTTTAGTCCTGGCCCCTACACCCTTGCCGATCTGATGAAGAAACTGGGCGATGGATTTGTCGCTACTCAAGCAGCAGGTGGGATGGAAGACCCAAAGGGGATGGGGATTCAGGTCGGTCTCGGTTGGTTACGAGAAGTGAAGGACGGTGCTCTGACTGGCCGTGTTTTTCGGGGTGCCGCCGGTGGAGATATACAGCTCACGGGTTATGTTCCTGACGTCCTGAATTCGATCGTCGCGAAGTCGAAAATCGAAGCCGAGAGTGAGGCGCCTGATACGGCGAGGTTCCCGCTCAACGACTCGGGCGGCTGCGGCAAATATCACAAAGAGTTTGTGAATGCTGGCTGCGGCGGGCCCTGGATGTTGCTAGAGAATGTGACGTTAGGCTGAGGCAAAAAATGGCTAATTGGGATCTTGAAGCATTGAAAGCGAGTCTTCGGCAGCAAACGGAAGTGAAAGACTGGGTTGTCGTTCAAGACTCCGTGCGGCGCTGCGAACGTTATTTTCTCTCTGAATCGGGCAATCTTGCGACGGATCAGGATCGTGATTCGAGGCAGCTCTCCGTGAGCGCGAGAATTTTTGTCAAGTTGGCTGGGAAGCTCGGCCGACAAGGAGAGATTCAGAAAAGGTTTATTCAATCGCGCCCCCTCGAGCCTCAAGTTCGCGCCGCAGTGGAGTCGGCACTTTTGACAGATCACCAGGCCTGGAGTTTACCGGCCAAACCGGCATCGCCACTTCCCGAGCTTCAGAGTTTTGATCCAGCGATTGCTGAGGATATTCACGGCGCGATGAATAAGCTCACAGGAAAAATTCATCAGGCGCTCGCTCAAACGAGTGGCGCGCAATTTAACTCATCGGAGCTCTTTGTCTCTCTTCATGAGCGCGAGCTTCATTACTCAACTGGATTTGTTCATCGCGCGAAGCAGACGCGAGTCTACGGCGAGGCAGCCTTCTCGGCTCAAGGCCGTGGGATTTCAGACGAATACCTCGAAACTCGGTGGTCGGTGATGGGCGATGATCTTCCGATTGCAGAGATCTTTACAGAGGCGAGCAAGCGCGCTCAAATGATGCTCGAGGTGAAGAAGCCCGCGACTGCGAACCTTGCGGTATTGGTAGACTCAGAAGTTCTGCTGACGCTTTTTAATGGCCATCTGTCCCAACTTTCTGGTGCAAACCGATATCATGATCTGCCCCATTTAAAACTGGGGGAGCCTTTGATTCCCTCTGCCTACGGAGATTTGATCACGCTGAGCTTAGACCCTTCTTTGGAAGGAGGCGCCGACACGGTTGCGGTATCCGGCGACGGCACCCCGCAGATGAAACGGGTGCTTGTAAAAGAAAATTGCGTCGTTGATCTCATGCTGGATCAGCAGCATGCACAATACTTAGGTGAGAAGGCATCGGTCTGTCGCGGTTCGGTCGTCGTTGAGCCGGGCACGCGGAGCAAGGCGGAGCTTCTGAGTGCTGCGCCCCGGGTGTTAGAGATCTTGCAGTTTTCTGGACTTTTTGCCGATGAACACAGTGGCACATTTAGCAGTGAGATCCGTTTGGCCATTCTGCACGATCGAGAGACGGGCACATCAACGCCGATTAAGGGTGGCTCCCTTTCGGGCTCGATCAACGAGAACTTCCGTGGCCTAGGGCTCAGTAAAGAAGTCGTGAAGCGCTCACACTTTGAGTCCGGCTCGCCTGCGGGCAGCGGTTATCACGGCCCTGCCTGGGCACTGCTGTCTGACGTCTCGATCACCGGTTAAGGGGTTTTTGAGTAATAGGAGTGGGTCCAGTTTCGGAACTCGTCCGAGTGTATCGAGGAGGAGTTCTTGCCGGTGATTTTTTCCCACTTCTTCAGGCGACCTTGATCAAAGACGAGGGTTTGTCGCGAAAGGTCGAATACCTCGCTAATTTGGTGCGCGATCAAGAGGACAATTCGTCCTTCGGCTTCCCACTCCTTGAGAAGGGTCCGCGCTGCATCAATGGCTAGAAGATCAAGGCCATCCAGAGGTTCGTCGAGCAGAAGGACCGGACGTTCGGACGAGTGCGCCGCAAGCCAAGTGACTTTGCGGCGTTCTCCCTGACTCATGCGACCTAAGTATTTATCCCGGAGAGGCTCGAGTCTCAGTCCTTTCCAGTGCGGATTCATTCGAGAAGCGAGGGGCTTTTTGCCACTCATGAACTCAATCCACTCATCCGGAAAGATGAATTTCGGAAACGTGAGGTACTCCGATATCATCAAAGCGTCTCGGCCTGGCAAGTATTCAGATTCTGCGTTTCTTTCCGAGTCCAAGAGCGAGATTCTGCCGCTGAGCGGTTTAATCACTCCTGCAAGCGTTTGAAGCAACGTTGATTTTCCGTAGCCATTCGGCGCGACGACCAGGTTCAGTCCTGGGACAAGTGTGATATCGTCCTGCTGGGAGTCGATTTCGAGCAGGAGGTTGTTAGCTCGTCCTACTTTGAAGCTATGAAAGCAAAGAGTCTTCATCGAACTCCTCCACAGACCATAAACGGTTTTTGACATTAAGCTTGAGATTCGAAAACGCGTATACAGCGAGCAACAACAGGGCGGGCTGCCAAAGGGTAACGGAGGCGGCGATGATGCCGGCTGAAAGGCCTGCGAAGTTCACGAGCCACGGTCTTCCTGAGTCGCCCTCCATCGTGACCGCAGCGCAACCAAAAATGCTGGCCAGTTGTGCCGCTGCCAAAGGAGCGAGGTCGGGCGCAGGGGTTCCGTTCTCGAGAGCCCGGGCGCAGAGGAGAGCAAGCAAAGCGACGGCCCCCTGGATCAGCTGGCTCCAAAGGAAGCTCGTCAGGAGGAGGGTTGCCCCCTCGGAAGGGCCGTCCGGAGTGCGCAGAGCGATGCGTCTCCAACCACCGATGGACCAAAGGGCCCTTTGTAAAGGCAGTTGGGCTATAAAGATCCAAAGCTTGAGGTGGGCATCTGGAAGGAGCGCACCCAGGGTCACTGTAATCACCAGTGTGAGCCAAGTTTGAGGGCGCCTTAACTCATGCCGCAGGTAGAGGGGCAGCAAGCTGCTTCCCCCGAGCCGCGTCCACCAGGTTTGGGAGAATAACCTCCTCGAACTGAGTTGAAACGGAAGGTTGGGAAGCGGCAGCTTTTCGAGCGCCCCAGGGATGAGAAGCAACAGCATGCTCATCAGCCAGATGGGCGCGAGTTCGGCAGGCGCCCCCTGCAGGCGCTCAATGATGGTCTGCAGGAGGATTGCCACCGTAAGTGAATAAATCGAGGAGAGCAGAACCCAAGTAATCGCGTTTGCTGCGAACCACCGCGCGGCATTCCTCAGTTGGAGGGCTGCTAGATTCATGGCGGTTCCTTCTTGGCTTACGGATTAGTGGGTGAAGTCAGCCGGACCTTTTGGTTGAGGCCCGCGAGGCTGCTGCTGAGGCTGTGCAGGGGCCTGAAGGACATCGAACTCACAGAAAGCGTTCCCTTCCGTTTCGCCTTTGGCATCCACCCAAGTCACAATAATTTGATGGGTCCCAAATTGATTGATGGGGAGCCCGCCAAAACGGAACAAGGCCTTCATTCTACGCTGTTCGGCTGGCACCGCGAGGTCGCCGTTACCGATGATATTGGTCGTCCCGTCGGGGGTCTTAATGTGAATGAAAAGACCGCCTTTGTGGGCTTCGGGGGTCGTTTTCTTGAGGGCAATCGAAAGGGTGACTGGGGGAAGATTGATCGGAAGCTGGGGAACGCGAAGCTCCTCGATCAGGTCGAAAATCGAAAGATTTCCAGTATGTTGGTCAACTGCGCCGCTAAAAGAGAGTCCGCTGAATTGGTGTTCAAGTGCCATAAAGACGAGGTTCGCCCGAAATTGGGAAAAGTGAAATAGCCTTGAGTGATAATGCGATGCGTTATAATGAGGGGTCGATGCCTTCCTCACCGCGCCTCAAGTCCTACCGTCCCTGTTTCATAGCAGCTTTGCTCGCAGGGCTTGCACTTTTGTGGGGCCCTGTTCAGGCGCAAGGTAATCCCGCTCGGTTCCGCACTGAGAGCTTCATGAGCCAGGTTTCCGGGTACGCCCGGGACCCATTCACGAATGGAAACCAGCTTGAGTTACTGGTGGATGGCCCGGAGTTTTACCCCACCCGCCAGTGGATGATCCAGACCGCGCGTCAGACTATCGATCTGGTCACTTTTCTTTGGTGCGACGATGAATCAGGGCTTCACCTTGCGCGCCTCCTGGCTGACAAAGCCAGGTCGGGCGTTCGAGTGCGGGTGATTATCGATCTTTATAACACTAAGCCTCACGAGCAAGTTTACCGGATCCTGCGCGATGCTGGCGTAGAGCTTCTGATATATAATCCCGTTTACTGGGGACTAACAAGAGCACTCGAACACTCCCTTCATGAGAAAATGATGATCGTGGACGGAGAGTTCGCATTGCTGGGAAGTGCAAACCTCTGCGATGAATACATGGTCGGAGGACCTCGACAGCTTTGGCATGACCTTGAAGTGAAGGTCGAAGGACCCCAAGTGGTCCGGATGCAGGCGCGCTATGACGAGAATTGGAATTGGATGGCGCGAACAGACCTCCAAGCTCGTTTTCATAACTCGCGGCGCCTGATTGACCCTGCGCTCATCCCCATTTTTCGCCCTGCTGGTCGAATTTATCGAGAGCCTACGCCCGTTGTCACTTCGGAAGCGGGTGCCGATAGCTCGCTCCTCGTCTATCAGAGAACTTATCGTGACCGCAGTTTCGCGAATGAAGTTTTAAGGCTTCACGAGTTACTCATCGATCTATCGACGACCCATCTACAGATCATGACGCCCTACCTTGTGCCTCCCCCATC
>CANMSW010000122.1 GCA_947500275.1 Bacteriovoracaceae bacterium
GGGAATACAGGCCTCAATCCGCTCGGAAGTTCCTGATACAAACCAATTCAACGAAGCATTCTCTGACGTTTTCGCTGCAGGTTTACTTGAGAGAGCCCTCACCGACTACCGAACTCATCGACCTGAAGCGGGGCTCACTTCCTCTCCAAATGAGGTTGTCGCAGGCCTCAGCGGCCTCTGCGATACGGAGCGATCCTGGAAGACGCGGGGCGAATCCCATTCGCGAGACGATCGCCGGATGCGGATTTTTGCATCGCAAACCGAGTTGAGAAGATTGGCAGGCTGCAGCGACAGCCCCCGAGCGGGCCTGAGTCGCAGACTTTATCAATGCGAAGGCTTTGGACTGGGCCGTTAAGAGTTCACTGGGCCCCGACGTTCATTTCTTTTGACCATAAAAAAGCCCCCTGAAATCAGCTTAATGCTGTTTTCAGGGGGCTCAAGTGACACCTAAATTTCTAAAACCAATTACTTCGCTGCGACAGCCTTCGCGCGATCAGCAGCACCTTGGCGGCGGCGTGATCCCATGATGCGGTTTTTGGTCGTCAAGAGCTGCTGAGAGAGCATCTCTTCTTTTGCTTTCAAAAGAGCAGCAGTGATTCCACCGAGTTTATCGATGGTTTTCACAGCGTGGGTAGAAAGACGAAGCGTCAAAATCTGGCCCAATTCAGGAACCAAGTAACGCTTGCGAACCAAGTTTGGTTCCCAGCGAGTACGGGTTTTGATGTTCGAATGGGAAACTTGGTTTCCGGTAACAGGAGCTTTTCCAGTCAATTCGCAGCGACGTGCCATGATCGTAGAATCCTTTTCTTTAAAGAGCCCGAATTAAGCTTTCACTTCAGCAAGTACGGTTCCGCTTTTCTTTGCGAAACGAACGCGCTTTCCAGCTTCAACGCGAATGCCGACACGGCTTGGATTGCCGGTCTTAGGATCAACCACCATCACGTTTGAGATGTGGACCCCTGCTTCCTTCGAAACGATTCCGCCCTGAGGATTTGCGCTCGAAGGTTTTACGTGACGTTTTACAACGTTCACTCCTTCGACCACAACGCGATCGGTCTTAGCGGAAACGCTGAGGACTTTGCCCTTCTTGCCTTTGTCTTTTCCGGCAATCACGGCAACGAGATCACCCCGGCGGACCAACAATTTCGTTTGAGCACTCATGTTCTCACCCTGTCTTCCGATTTAGACGGTCTTCGTAATTCAGACTTCCAAATCGATCTTCTTAAAATCAGTCTTTAATTAACTGCTTTCCACCAGGAAAGCCGAACACCCTCGAGTCAGGACGCCCCTGAATGTCGATTTCGTTCTTTCGACGACTGCCGGAGTTTCAATCAGTCATTCGACAGAAGTCTTTCGACTAAAGTCGTTCGACCGAAGTCTCTCGCAGCAGTTGATCTTCATCAGAGCCACTGCCCCAGGCCAAATCCGGCTTAAAGCGCGGATAGAACCAATCCCAGTAAATCGTCGTCCGGGTCACTTAGCACTGTCGCCGGCGAACAGTCGAGGGTTCTCTTTAATTCCCCGAAAGTTTTTTCTCGGTTTTAAGTCCCCTAGCCTGAGTTCAGTACCTCAAGTCAGATTAAAAAGGAGCGAATTTTCTCAGCCAAATCGGCCGGGGCATCCAAAAAGACCGCATGTCCAGAGTCGGGGCACATCCAAAACTCACCCATGACCTGAAGATCCTGAAGCTCATGGAGCAAACTCACAAACTTCCGGTCCCGCTCGCCCGCAACCCACAAAACCCGCAAAGACTCCTCGAGCGCCCTCCATTCAGCTAGACCTGGACGCATGTCGATTTGACGCCCGAGCAAGAAAGTTTGCGCGACTTCCGCCAATCGTTGCGGGCTCATCTGCCCCCTCCAATCCCTGGCTTCTGAGTTGAGTTGCTCCAATAATCGGGGGGAGGTCGAAAACGGGGGTTGTTTGAACCAATCCTCGCGGACCTTTTCGAGTGGTTCCCTTAAAATCCGCTCCGCCCAGCGTTCTTCGAGCGCTCGGCGTTTCTCGCGCTCCTCCTCGTTAGAAAAGCCAGGATGCCCCGACAGGAGAATCACTCGATCCCAGAGCGGATCGGTCGATCGCCTGCGTTTCCCCTTTTTTGCGTGAGCATCATCTAAGGCGTGCGACTCCTTATTAAGAATCTGCATCAGAACTCTCGCACCTAGACCTTCGCCTAAAGCGATATGCCTTTCGAGGTGCTCGGAACGGGAAGACCGCGGTGACTTCGAGGGATGGGACTCATGAAAAACGAGGAGGAATCGATTCACCAGGTCGTCCAAACTCTTGCAATCCGGACTGCTCAACCAGGAGCGAAGATCCCATGAAACAAAGCGAAGCCGAACCGACGGGTCGAGGTCCACATCTCGGTTCAGGGACCAATTGAGTGAATCAGGGTCGGACGGAGGTTGAATGAAGGCCGCTTCCAAAGCACCGGCGAGCGCCCGGAAATCCTCAGGACCACGAAAAAAACCATGGAGGCCATGAATCCAGACGATTTCTCGACGATGGGAAGACATAAACCACCTTAAAGCGTCTCGTGCGCTTCTTCAGTCTAACCCTTCCTGAACCTCGCTGCCATCTCCTCGAAACTCTGAGTTTTTTCGCGCTGGGCAGTCAGCGACTCCCCGCTCTTCGCAATAAAGCAGGAATGAGCGTCGGCGTCTCCGACCAGAACAACTGCCTCTCGAGCGTGATTTCCTTCAAGAAAACATCACCGGGAAAATGCCTGGCGCCCAACTGTTGGGCAATTCGCCGCCCGGGTGAATCCTCATCCGCCACAAGATCTACGACCCACCGAGGCTGACCAAACTCTGTCCCCAACCCCGAATCGGCTTCGCGCACCTCGCCACAGACCAAGAGGTCCGGGCGGACCACCTGAAGTGCTGCCAACTCTGCATCCGAAGCAGAATTAAGTGCGATGACTTTGTCGGAATACTGAGAGGGCTGACCGACCGAGGCGGCCGGGACCACCTGAGGAAGCTCTTCGCGGACCCAGGCGACCTGGTTCTCGTCCCCGACCCAGACAATAGAACGCGGATCCCGCGGATCCCGAACGCCTGCCCGCCTCCGCCATTCTCGGATCACTTTCCGAAAGGCCGGCGTTGCCGCATGATCTCCCTGCCAACCGGTTTCGCCATGCGCTAACGTATCGACTCGACCACTCCTACGCGCCCTCAAACTCACGCGCCCCTCACAAATCGAGAAAGCATCCAGCGATAATTCGCTATCCAAAGAGATCCGAGTAACACCGAGTGCGCTTAAACTTTGGATCGCTCTCAAAAACTCTGCTTTTTGAAGAGGAACCTCGAGGAACGCAAATCCTCGGTCGCGATGCCAGCGATCCTGAAGAATTCGATGGGCTGACTCCCGGGGAGACAACGAGAGGTGCGTCCCCCACTCACCGCCCCTCACCTTTGCACGGGCCCACTCCTGGGGAAGCGGTAAATCGGGGTGCGTCTCACGGGTGTCGCCACCTAACGAAACCTTAAATAAGCTCAGGGACTGACGTCCGATCGAATACAGATGATACCAGCGCCAACGCCCATCAGGGGAGGATGGCAACAGAATATGACGAAGCGGATCTCTCTGCTTCCATTGAAGCACAGCCTCAAACTCGGACCAGCTCTCAACCCGACACTCCAGCTTTAAAAGAACCTGAGGGAGGGTGGCCCCTACTGCAGTCAGGCGATCGACGATTGATCCTATCGATTCGGAGGCCGCTCGATTGAAGGCACTCACAATCGCCACTTCACTCAGCTGCTCAGAATTAATTTGAGTTAAGAGATCCATGCTCACGTCTAAACGGAATCCGTCCTTGCTCGGCGGAATCCGGTCGACACAACGAAACAAAACTCGATCCGCGGAAAGACCCAGTTCAGTGACTTTCTGCGCATCGACTGCATCGAGCATCAAGATCCCTGACGCCCCGCGAGTCCACTTTCTAACGAACCCTTTTCTCTGGAAGTCGGTACTTTGAAGCAGAACGCTGCCTTCGGGAAAACTTTGAATCCCTCTTAAGAGTGCGTCCTCTTCGGGCTGTACGTCGTGAACTCCTTCAGAAAGAACCAGCTCTTCCGACGCCAAACGAGCAAAGCGGCGAGCACGAAAGGAAGCCCGTTCCCGAAACTCGAGAAGAGGCGACTTTTCGGGTTGCGCTCTCGGGGCATCGGGGAAAATACGGCCCGAGAAATCGGATCTTCTTCTGATCCAACAGATGCCAACGTTTTCACGACTGAAAACGGGGTGATCAAACGCTTCAAACCCCGCATCCAGTTCGATCACGATCGGCGCCAGGCCAGGAGCACTGAGAACGGATTCATCAAGAAATTGGAGCGCCTGGCGCTCACGGGTACGAAGCCCCGCCTCGCCCTCTCGCTCAAGAATCATTTCAATGGGAGCATCGGCTAACCGCGCCACTTCAGATATCAAGTCAAAACAACGGACGTTTGAGAGGGAAACCGCTAAGCGTTTTAGGAACGTGGTTTTCCCAACACCGCGATGGCCAATCAGGAACGTAACTTGGTTTTGAAAATAGGCTGCCGACTCATGATTCATGGGCTCTTTGAAGTTCTCCCGTTGGAGATCCCTCCTGAAAATGAAAAATACTCCCTTCATTCTGAAGCAGAACTCAACAAAGGTCGAGGAGAGTGTGTCAAGAATCACCCCCCGGAGCCGAATGAAATATCACCTACCGAAGACTTGGGGCGTCCCTGGTCCTTACCCCGCGCGCCCCGTGCTTTTAGCCTTCCCACGAGCGTCATCCTGAGAGAACCTTAACCCGAGGGGAACCTAACCCAAAAGGGGATCCATGGCGGGAAAACTGCTAAACAAAAAGCGCTTTAAGCCCTACATTTTACTCCTCATCAACACGTGCGTGATCACGGGTCTGCTCGAAAATCCAGCACAAGCACAGTCCGCCCCCCGAACTGATATTACGCAACTCCCCGGGACGACGAGCGTCGTCCGAGGCATAGGGGGAATCGAAGCCGCAACTACTGACCTAAGTGGGGCCGGATCGCGGTGCCCGGGCCCGACGGAATTCACGAATGTGACCCAATGTTCAGAGATGCAGTCCGTCACGCAACCTTATATCATGAGAGATGGCGAACTCACTCCCGCCTGCCCAGGCATGAGCGATCGCCAATACCGCCAGCTCCTTGGAATAAATATCGCAGCCCTCCGCCTCATGAACCAATCCAGGCGAATGATCGCGCAGAGGATGACCTGCCTTTTAGGCGTCACGGTGAGCGAGGCTCAGGTAACGAACTCCCTGGGCTCGATGGCAGGGCTCCTTTGTGATTCTTCGGGACGAACGAGCCGAGATTTTGTTGTGAGTTGCGGCGATTCAGGCGTCGGCTCAACCGCCTCCTTTCAAGGTGGGCTACCGTATGCCCCCGGGCAAAGCGTAGACACTTTCTGTGGAACTGTTCAATTTCGACCGGACGCGATCAGCAGAACAGAAGACGCCATGCGAAATGCGCGCGCTTCGGGTCAAGCAAGTGCAGCTGAGTTCAGAAAACTCGACCTCATGGATTCCGTCATACACGAACAAACCCACGCCCTGGTCCGGTCCCTCACGCGAACCTTGCCAGGAGCCGACGCTTCCGCCCCCCCAAATCACAGTTGCAGTGTAGGCACCCTGTCTAATTCGTACGAAAGCGGGTGCCGTTTTTTCGATGGACAACGAGATCAAAACGTTCAAATTCAAATCGGGTCCTCGGGCACTGATGCGACTCAATATCGGCCCTACCGATCTGTGAGCAGCATCGATGAGCGAAGGATGAGTCTCGAACGCGACCTGGGCCGACTGCAATCCAGAATTCCTGCGATCCAGGACCGATTGACCCGAGGGCGACCGCTCTCTTCAAGTCAACAGCGAGATTGGGATATGTTTCAAGCGCTCACCACCGAGAGCACACGGCTCACCACTGAACGGGGTTGCGCCGTGGCAGCCGAGGCGTCGCCTCGGGCCATCTCCACCACTGATTTTGATTCGCCCACGAATCCCTGCGGCGTCACACCCTCTGGCAGATTCCGAAATGAAACGACAGCCAGAGCCGTCGCCCGTGATATCTTAAGGAGCCGCTCTGGCTGCGAATCTGCTTCGCGTGAATTTTTTGATTTCGATCGCGTTCGAAGCTTCTAAAGCCAAGACTTAATCGCGAACACCCTGACTCGACATATCAGGGGCACCGTACTCGCCGTTCAAGCTCCCCTCCATGATCGTTTCGTCAACTCGGGAGAGACTGTCCAACGCGGAAAGCTCTGCCATCTGCTTCTCAGATTCCGTGCAGTTTTCGCAGCTCCGACTCATCATAATTGAGAAAACCGCGCCTACTGTGTAAGCGCCCCAAGGATGGTCATCACACGCCATCAATCCTGCAAGAGGATGTCCCTCGGGACATGCCACATGAGTATGACCGCAGGCGTGATCACTCGGCAGAACTCCAAGACGCAACCCTTGGAGATCCGACTGAGAAAGTCCGCCTGTGCAATCCGAATGGCGCCCTTCATGAACGAGCGTCTCGATGCGCTCAAGAGAACTCACATTATCCCGACTGTAGCCTTCGCCCAGTTGAATCAGGCCAATGCGTGAACTCGAGAGAGGGATTTTCTTTCCTTCAAATTTAAAAAAAGTCCCTTGATTGGGGCCCACTGCTTCATGAATCAACCAACCCGCCATCCCAATATTCATGGCCATGACGACCGCTCCGGAGGATTCCTGGGACACGCGGTCGCTCATTCTTCGACCCACTTGAATCAAGGAATCGGTATCCGACTCTGAAGAGAAAATGTAATTCACACGCTCGTCCAAATAACGAAC
>CANMSW010000123.1 GCA_947500275.1 Bacteriovoracaceae bacterium
CAAGCAGACGGGGGCCCCCGCGCCGCTTGCGTAACCGCGGTCCGCAAGCGTTTGGGAGCCGTAGGAGGTGTCAGCAACGTGGCCGCCGTCGGAACCACAATCGTTAATGACCGCGTCTTTCTGGCCGTCGCGGTCCACGTCGGCATTCTGCCAGGTGCCAGGATTGCAGTAAAGACCGCCCGACTGCAGTAACTCCGAGGGACGCTGTGATTTTCGCTTCGAGAGTGACGCCCGGAAGAGCCAGAGTTTTCTCCATTGATATCCCTCGGGGATATCGACGTCGCTTGGGCAGGTCTCCTCGTCAGGCTCACTACCGGGAACAGGCTCTGCCGCAAATCCGAGAGGAGGGATCGCATTGTCAGCGGTCGGGTCACTGGAGCTTGCGACATTCGGCGCCAGAATGGCTGACACATTGACTCTAAAGACTCCTGTGGCTTGGCGCGCGAGCACGAAGTTCGAGCGATCGGTGCTGCTGCCCGTGACGGGGAAAATGCGATTACTGCCCCCGTCGCTTGAGACACTATAAAGGGTGAGATCGACCCCTTGAGTCGGGTCGTTTGTGTTCGTTGGGCAAACGAAGCCCGCGCCGTTATTCACAGTCGACGTGGAGACGAATCGTGCAATCGCGTCGCCCATGTTGGTCGTGTAGTAGTTCAGGGGGTAGGTGAGTCTCGGATCCTCGGACTGGAAAGGATCATAAAACCTGCCGTCAAAAGGATAGCTTAAGAATAGGCTTTCCTTACATTGATATCGCGTGACGGGTAGAAAAGAAGCGGAGTCCGTCGTGTTGAGTGTGACCGCATCCGCGCCCACTTGGAATCGGACCGTGTTTGAGTAGGTGTCGGAAGTGGTGACGTGAATCCGCACATCGAAAAATGTGACCGTCGAAGGAATGGCGGTCGAGGCACATCGGACCAGGTTGAGCTCATGATAAGTGGTGTCGACCTCGATGGTCTCCGTGGAACCGTCGCTCCGGGTGTACTTGTATTCGCAGGTGCATGAGGATGCTCCGTCGCCGTCCCCGGTGCAGAAGCGGCCCATGGAGCCACTGCCGTCCCCGACGAGGTCAAGCTCGCTCGAAGCGTTTAAGTTCGTCCTTAAGACTCGGGTGAGGTTCATGATCGTGACTTCGTCACTCCCAGAGGAACTGACTTCGCCGTTACTCTCGGTCTCCACAGATTCTGTGAGTGCGAACTTCTGGCTCAAGTTCAGGTCGTTATTGAGGCATCCAGCTAGCGCCCAAGCTTGTAGGGCTGCGAAGAGGAACGCTTTCGGGAGTTGAGTCCCTGTGAATCTCTGGAACCCTACGCGCGCACCGAATCCTCGAGGGAATCCTCGGGAAAAGAGGGGTTGAATTGAGAGTTTGCGCGCTCTTGAAATCAAGTCTGCTTTTCTCCCCTTGCCGCTGCCCGTGCGGCGAACGAGTCTTTATGCTACCAGAGTACCCAGGGTGATCTGCAACCCTAGAACAGGGGAATGGGCTCCATACCCCTGTGTCTCTTCGGCTTTGAGGGGGGGGATATTGAGTAGGGATTGAACAGGGGCTGTCCTTCTTCTGATCGATATCAAGCGACAGCTGTTCAAACTATTGACACCCAGAAGAGTGCGGGAGTTCGGGTTTCGGAGTCCTAGGACCCTTTTAGCGCGTGCTGAGCTCAAAATGAGGGGTTTGCCCACCTGGCACCCGCCTTGCTCCCTCTTCAACTCAGGAAGTCGCTCAGAGGTGGGAGCCTGCCTTGGGCACAGTTTTAAAGCATCGGAGTAAAACAATCATGTCAGCAACTCGGGATTCCTCGCAGCCTATCACTTTCGTCTACACGAACCTTCATGGAGTCTATCGTCGTGGCGTGGAAGCCGTACGCGATGTGCAGTTGCCCGAGCAAAAACGGGAATCATCGGCGCTTGCGTCCCAGGAATTGCCGCGAGTTCATCCTCGTTTCGGTGAGGAAGCGCCAAAGGGCTACGAAAAACTTTTTTCGAAACGTTCTGAAACTTACCGGGTGATTCGTCCGAGCCACCTGCAGAAGGACCAGGCAGAGAAATCGCGAATCTCGCTCCGAAGTGCGAAGCGCATTTTGAAGGTGGGCGAGTATCAGGCGCGTTCGTTCATTCAAGCATATCGACCTGTGCACTTTTTGAAGAGTCCGCAGGGGCCTGAACTTCTCAAGAAGGACCACTCGCTTCCCGCGTCGCAACCGCAGATTGTCTTAGACTTGAAGCTTGCTCTGAATAAAAAGACGAGCCCCGTTGCTGAGACGAACCAGATGAAGTCGGCGTTGAATACCCTGGATCGCTTGCAGGCTCGCTTGCACTTCTTACTTCGTGAAATTCAAGAGTTCTCGGGTGGCGGATCCACCGATGGTGATATTAAATAATGACTTTGCGGTCACGCGTGAATCCGACCCGCTGGAAGGATTGAGCGTCTTAGCTCAGGGTTCCAGAGCCCGGAATGTCACGGATCTTTTTAGTCGATGTCGACTGAGCGGCTGATAGGCGATCTCTCCCGGTTGAGGGAGTCACAGGAAGTCGTGATTCAGTCACTTTTCTTGCGATCTCAGATTGGTTGACTGGTAAGTTCTCAGGGAACTGCGGACGTTCAGCCTTCAATCTTCCAGGTGATTTCGAGGTTTTCGGATCGCTTCCGGCTGGCCCGCGCTGGCCGGTGTAGGTCGATTTTTTTGGAACCCGGACGACAAATTCCTCTCCTTCGAAGCCTCGACTTACTCCTCGGGCGTCCACGGCCATGCCGAGCGGAAAGCTCTCCGTAATAATCTGATAACTTGAGCTTGATTGGCGGCGGCCGGGTTCGGGTTCCAGTGCTTCTTGGCTGCGACGCTGATTGGTGAGGGTCAGGGTGGACCCTTGAACGCTTACTGATATGTTTTTTCGCTCATGCTCTGGGATCGTCGCCCGAACGATATAGGCGTCCTCGGTTTCTTCGAGCGACGCATTCATGTGGCGGAGGCGGTAAAATTCATCATCGGCTCGAGTTTCGTAAGCGGCGAGTCGCTCCGCGTGGGCTTCGCGCAGGGTCGTGAGTTGTCGGCTTGTTCGCTGGTCCAGTTGGTCCAAAACGTTCTGTTGGCGACCACTCAAGTCTTTATAAGAAGTGGTGAAGGCGTTGTCGGCTTCGAGTTTCGCATCTTCGGTGCGTTCTCGCATCCGATCGAGTTCCTGGCGGTAGTTCTGATTGAGTTCGGTCGACTGGAGCTCATGCTGGTCTTTCATCATTTCCAGTTGAAGGGCATGGTTCTGACGTGCTTGCTCCTGGGTAAGCGAGGAGGTCTGAGTCTCGTGCGCTTGCGACGTGACTTGCCTGGACTGTTGTTCTCGAAGGTTTTTCTCGCCGTCTTGATAAGTGCGATAAATCGTGTCGCGGTAGTGCCTTTGAAGTTGGTCGAGCTGGCGATCCCCTTCGCGTTTTACGGAGCTGAGTTCTTCGCGTTGTTTACGTTTAAGCTCGTTGACTCTTTCAGTGCCCTCGTTTCGCTCCGAGTTGATATTTCCTTCCTGGCGTGAACGCTCAACGTCCATTTGCTCGGAGTACTCGTCGCGCATTTCTTCGATCTTGTGTTCCGAAGCGCGTTGTTGTTCCTGGACTCTTCGTTCGGCTTCGATAATCCGACGATTTGCCTCGTTTTCGCTTTCACGGGCCCTTTTGATTTCTACGTTGTCCTCTCGTGCTGTCGCACGAGCCGTGGGCTCAGCAGCGCTACTTTTCTTGAGGGTCGGAGCGGTAAGGGCGCCCTGTCCTGGGCGTATGGCCATCGATGACATCGGTGTCCTTTAGTGCCTTTCTCCGGTTGAGCGAAAAAGACTGTTTTCGACGACGTTAAACCAGAGGCGGACCACGCCTTCGAAGTCTTCGTGGTCGAGATTTTCAAGAAAAGCACGTTTTTGAGCGAGCGTCGGAAGGGCGAGCATATGCTCGAGCATCTGTTCGGATTGGCGAAAGTGCTCGGCGGCTTCAGGAGAGGGGTTCTCCGAGCGCGTCACCGCGTTGAAGCCTGTCTGCCATTGCAGGACTTTCCGAATGGTGCCCGCGTCGAAAAGCACATGATGACCTTGGATCGATTGGTCGATGAGGTACTCGATCTCGCGGACCTGTTTTCCGGTGACCGTAATCATTTTTGGGATTCCTTCCCCTTTAAGGAACTGCAATCTCCATGCGTTCCCTGATATCGATAGTCGCTTTCTCCGGCGGGTTACTCAAGCGGGAAACCCAACGATCAAGCGCTCCGCTTGAAGTTTGGCGCAAGTCGCCGGAAAACTCTGCCTAGCCCCCTTTTCCGGAGGAGGAGGGGAAGGGTCAACCCTTCGTTTGACTCTCTGGATTGCTTGCCGCTACACTTCTAATTAGGGGGGCCAGGGATTTGGCCTCCGAACCTGAGTGAGCCCACCTCGGAGCGTAGTTGTGCTCGGGATGAGGTTCGAACCAAGGGGGAAAGCATGGCCGCGCCCAAGAAATCGACTTCATCGACACGTCGGACATCCCCAGCCAAGGCTGACTCCCAGGCTCGAGCTACGACCGCTCGTCGGATGAAAGCTCGGGGAGAGCAAGATCAGCGCAGCGTGCCAGCAGCGAAGGCACCGCGAAAGGTCATTGCCCGGACGAAGCCAGGATCCTTTAAGAAAAAAGTGGACGAAAATCACTGTGCCTCCTGTGGAACGGACCTCCGCAAAGGGGATCGTGCGCTTTTCGTAGAGGAAGAAGTCAGTCGAGTTTTTTGCACCGAAGAGTGCATTGCGACTTATTTTTCTCCAGATATCGAAGCCTTGGAGCGCGACTTTCAGCGGCACCGCCAGAAGGCCCGAGATCTCACAGACGAGGAACGCGAGTCGTTTGCTCATTTGCGGTGGGTCACTTTAGAGCAACCTGATGAAATTTGGCGTGAGAAGACAGCGTCCGGCGATTGGAGATACACGCTGATATCGGAATTTCAGCCAGGTGAACGCCGTGTCTGGTGCATCGCGATCTGCCTATTCTTGCGGGGAGAACCAAGCTTCTTGTTTTTAGCTATCCCGACTCGCGACCCCGCGCTCGTGGGGCATTATCGGCGTGGCGATCGCCTGAAGCGGACCCGCGTTGAGCCAAAGGCAGGGGACGATACCACTGAGGAGTCGGACGAAGCGAACAGCCCGGCACTTGAAGTGACTTCGACAGCGGCTGCAGAGGCCAGCAGTGGGACTGACGGTCTTGCCGACTCCTGGACGGACGAGGAGACGATTCGGGCTAAAATGCGCCTGATTCGTTCGAAAAAAGATATCCCTGAAGGTCGCTTCGAGGAATTTGAAGCGTCGATGGGGCAGACTTTAGAAGCGCCTGACGAGGTCTGGTCCACGGCCCTTACCTCTGCGGCGGTGGTAGACGACGAGAGCGACGAAGACGAGGAAGTCGAGGGGGTGGATCCTTCGGGGGATGCTCTCAGGCTGTATCACTTTATCAAAGCCTATTCGGAAGAAAGCCCTCCTTACTGGTATGTCGTGATCGCTCGCGACACTCAGGAAGAAGGGCAGATTGAAGTGCTCGATTCCTTTCCAACGACCGATCCAAAGCTCGTGGAGACCCTACGGATTGGCACGCACGAGTACGGCGAGAATGAGGCTCCAGCGTACAGTCGACTCGTTCACTGATCTTGGGTCAGATCGGACGAATCGAGGGTTCTGAACTGCCCGAATGCATAATCGGGGCAGGAGGAGTCGTTGCCCGAAAGAAGACAAGAGCGCATTTGATTGAAGTACCGTGAGTCAATGATGAACGCTGAGTCAAAGGTCGTCAGATTGAAGCGCAAGGAAACCGAATTGAATTCGCCCGTGTCTTCGTCGGCATTGACTTCGAAACAGGAGTACATCGGGAAGCCCGCTTCATCGGCCTTGAAAATGGCTACTTTTCCAGTCGCACCGCCGTAGTCGTAAACCTGCGAAGGGAAAACGCAGACACGGCTCGCGACTTCGTAACCGATATAGGATCCACCGGCTTTAATTTTTAGCTCTCCATCGATATGGAGTTTGTAAGCGTCAGTGTCGTCCCCGCAAACGTGAAACTCTCCCGGATAGCCGAGGGAGGAGCTAGGAGTTGCATTCCATTCGCCGGACATGCAGGTTTCCTGGTCATCTTGAATGGTCATGGAATAGTTCGAGCCGCTTTGCAAGCCGACGACGCCTTGAAGGGCTCCCGTCTCCATACAAGCCGTATTGACGGTCCCCAAGACTAAGGCAGTCACCACTGCATATAAGGTTTTCATAACGGTTGTCCCCTCTCTCCTCCCTTCTATGAAAGCAACCTGCGTGCCGGGGTGCGTAAGATCTAACTCGCTGAAATAGATAAGGATTTAGGCCGGGCCTCTCAGGCGTTCAAGGTGCTGGGGGCGACACCTGTCAAAAGGTTCGACAACTCGGGGTTTAAAAGGTTCGACAACTCGGGGTTGGGGTCGCGGGGGGCCGATATAGGGTTTGGAGCTAAGGCTCCTGTGCCTAAGTTCTAGGTCCTGCGCCTGCGGTAGAGGCCGATCAGGCTCAGGGTTCCCAGCGCGAAGGCGAGGGGCCCAAACCAATCTCCCCACCGAATCAAGGGGCCGCGTGCGGGGTTCGGGATTAAGGGGATGTCCCAGTTGAGGTAGATCACTTCGTTCTTCGGGCCCTGGGCAGCCAGGCTTCCGTCCTGAAGGATTAGGGCTGATATCCCCGTGTTGGTGGAGCGCACTTGCGGGAGGCGCGTCTCGATGGAGCGGAAAGTCGACAGGGCAAGGTGAAGCTCGGGCTCACCCAAGGGACCAAACCAGGAATCATTCGTGACGTTGAGGAGGAGTTCAGC
>CANMSW010000124.1 GCA_947500275.1 Bacteriovoracaceae bacterium
CCAAGATCCCGAGTCGGGTACCGTCGGTGCCGTGTCAGTATTCTCATTCCCAAGGGCCCCATCATCGTATTCACCCCAGCAGAAGACTTCGCTCGAATCGCCTGCGTCGGTGAGCGCGCAGGTGTGGCCCGAACCCATCGCTACCTGGCGGATTTCGGGTAAACCCGTGACGAGAGTGGGCGAGGCGACTGTAGTTCCATGAGTGGCGCTCGGGACGGCGCCTCCGAAATTATTGTTTCCCCAGCACGTTACAGTGCCGTCGTCAAAAACGGCGCAAGCGCGCCCATGCCCAGCGGCCATCTGAATGACGCCACTAGATATTCTTAATGTAGCACTCGTGGAGAAAGTTGGAAATTGCATATCACCCCAGCAGTAAAGCTCACCCGTGTTCTTCACGGCGCAAGCGCCATCGCGACCGACTGAAACCGCGAGGACAGAATTGATTGGAGTTACCGACTCCAGGACTTCAAGGGGACTACCCCATGCAGGGGAATTGATAGGATTGTAAGAAGTGTTACCTAAATTCCAATGGGTATTTCTGCCCCAGCAGGACACAGTGCCGGGGTTAGTGGACGATGTGGTGTCCAGAACCGCGCACGCATTCTCTGCACTTGCGCTGATTTGTTTGACCCCTGACGCGAACACCTGAAGGGGAGTGCTTGAGTCGGAGGGGGAGTTTGCCCCAAGTTGTCCAAAGTCATTTGTGCCCCAGCATTGGACTTGCCCGCTTTGCGTCAAAGAGCAAGCAAAGAAGTTTCCCGCCACTACTTGAATGAATGGGTCGATCGTTGCGCCAATGAGAGGTGCATCGATGGCGGTGACTAAGGTTATATCGTCTTGGGAGGGAGGCCGGGGCGCGAGTGGGCCGTTGTAGAAGTTGGCGCCCCAACCGTAAGTCGTTCCATCGGCCTTCCTCGCTAGGCTCGAGCTCCTAAACAAATTGAGTCGGTGGGTACCTGAGAAAATGGTCCCACCCAGGCTCGGAATGGACGCAACTTCGGCGGTGATTGAGGTAGTGATGAAGTTAGAGTTTCGCCCGAGTTGGCCGCGTTGCCCGCGCCCCCAACAGCGGATGGTTTGTTGATCGCTTTCAAGTGCGCAAGAATGGTGACTCCCCGAAGCAATATCAACTGCGAGGGTTGGGGTGGTCGAAGAAGCGATCGTTTTTACGACTGGAGTCGGGTCAAAAGTGTTTGAGTAAGTCGTATTACCGAGTTGTCCGAATTCGTTGTTCCCCAAGCAGTAGACCTGGTTATTGTCTGAGGCTAAACCGCAGAGGAAGTTTGCTCCTGCCGACACTTTCGATATTGGGCCCGGAAACAGAATCGTACTCGGCGAGTAAAGGGCAGTAGAGGTCGTGGGATCCACCCCCAATTGGCCACTCTCGTTCTGGCCCCAGCAGTAAACATAGCTGCTCTCGGTGTAGTGAGCGCAGGTAAACGCATCACCCGAATCTAATTCTTGTGCGCCTGCTTGCCCGGAGACGACTACGGGAGTCGCACTCTTTGCGATGCCGCCGCTCACGGCTTCAGGTGGGACCCCAAGTTGGCCGTGCGAGTTCAGTCCCCAACAGACAACACGGGGAGCCGTAGTACCCGTGTTGTCAGGAATGGTTGCTCCCGCCGCACAGGCATGACTACCGCCTGCGCTGATGGCACTCACTCCGGTCAGGAAGGGATTCGTAGTAGGGTTCACGCCCTTGACCAGAACGGGTACAGTCGCGTTGTTATAAATGAGTTCGTAAGAATCATTTCCGAGTTGTCCCGAGTCGGATCGGCCCCAACAGTAGACGTTTCCTGTTGATTTGAGTGCGCAAGTGAATTCATCCCCAGCAACAATGTCACTGATTGAAGCGCCCAGGGTGTCTGAGTCGAGGGTGAGAAGAGGGTTATTGATTTGTGTCCCGGTCATGACGCCCAGTTGGCCCAGGCTGTTTGCACCCCAACAATAGACTTCCTGACTGACAGGTGGGCCTGCAATCTCCATGAGGACGCAGGTGTGCTCGGTGCCGCTTACACGTTTGAGTTCGACGCCCGATAGAGCGCTGATCGAGGCAAGAGCCGGCGAAGGGAAGGAAGCGGGCCAATCGGTTCCTTGTCCCAGTTGTCCGAACCAATCATTCCCTGAGCATCGAATCGACTGGCCTGAAGTTGTAATGAAGCAGTTGAATCCTTCGCCGCTTGCTGTGAGCGAGGCAACGCGAGCGGGGAGATCGAAATCGCCATCAAATTGCTCTGAGTTTCCAGTCAAATCATAAATTGTAAGCGAGTAACTTCCTCCCCGGGCAGAAGAGGAGGCCTGCTCAATGACAAGTTCACTCGAACTATTTAACGTTGGGGTAACCGGAGGCTGGTCGAGAAGGAGAGTCTCATTCTGGTCACGGATTTGGATCGAGTAGTGTGCAATCGAAGTCGGGTCGTCTATCTGGAGTTTCAGACGAAATTTTCCAGCCGAAAAATCACTTTGACTGACAGTTGCAGTCGGGCCGCCGCCAGAGGACGAATCCATATCGAGTGTCGAAAGGTATTGAGCTAAGGCTAGTTCAACGAGAATAGGGGAATCATCCAGTGTCCTTCCAAACGCGTCGGTGAGCCCCTCTCCAGTAAGAGTTAAGTCTACTGGCGTGCTGAGGTCGTAGGTAATGCTGCTGAAATCGAGTGTGCCTTGGATCTCATACGTGTAGCCGTCGACTGGCGTGATGGTTATGAAGTGAATAGAGCATCCAGCCGCGATACTTGCATCGGATAGCGCAAAATTAATATCGGTAAGATCTTGGGGGATTCGGCGATCCAGATAGAGTCGCGCCGTGAAATCGTAGCTCACTAGAAAGTCATCAGTGAGATCCGGATCCGGGTGGGAACTCGTGAGGTAAGTTTCAGGAAGTTCTCCTTCAATGCTCAGAGCTGTCAGAACAAGCTCGTTTTGAACAGATTTTTGGGTTCCGTCGCAAAAAACGGGCGTTGGGTTTTCACGAAAAAAATGGGGAGTCAGTCGAACGGTTGTATCCTCGAAGAGATCAATCTGCGTCTCAGCGAGCAATACCGGCCAGTCGGCGCCTGTGCTGCTTGGGTTCCCTCGAAAATGAGTGGCCCCTCCTGTACGGACCTCCAAACCAGAAAACAGTTCGGTGATATCAGGACAGGATCCATCGGAGGTGTTTAAACCGAAAAGTTGGACTTTGCGGTTTGTACCCATCGGGACAGAGAGCGAGATGCTGCCGCCTTCCTGAGTTGCGAGGAGTCCCCCTAACAATCCAGGTGCCGCAAGTTCAGCCGAACCATCACTACAGGTGGATGGGTCGGGTAAGGCTGAGTTGAATTGGGTGTCTATTCGATCGCCTGATACGTGGAGTCCCAGGCAATCGAATTCTGACCATTCCGAAGGTAGGTTGAGCCAGTCTGTGTCGGAAAGGGGATCCGTAGCGGTAGTCCGAACCTTTTTGGCTTGAAGGGATGTGGGAGTCAGAAAAGGAGCGGGGATTTCAAACTGAATGTTCACTTGCTGGGTGGTGCGGAAAAGCGAACAGGAAGACGTCGTGCATCCTATCACCACGGTTGCGAACGCTGATATTAAGGACGAACGTATTGAGTGCACAGGACCCTTCTGATTCTCAGTTGATAACCACTCATCAGCGTATCGGAATTCTATGAAACAGATAAACTAGGCCAGTTGCGACACAGGAGGGTAGGGGATGACCTAGTGGAGCCAAATCGATGACATTCGAAGAGGTCCGTCGACGCAAGGCAATCGAAAGTGTGTTGCTTGGGAGAACATCTTTTTGAATGCGCTGCGGCTATATGGCTGAGTTTCGAGGTAGGGATAATGACCCTGATGAAGGGTTTTTGCCGCGAGTCGCCCTCGGCTTCCCCGGTTCTCGCATGTTTTCAGAAGACCTAATCCTCCGGTAATTCTCCAACTTAAGTTCGTGCGATATCGATTACCTATCTATTCACGTCATCAAATCTACCTGATGACGACTGAGGAGTCGGCGCTATTCGGAAGGAACTCATTCATGCTGCTAATGCTAGAAGTAGCGGGATAATGGGCGGCTTTCCTCATTTGCTTATGCGCAGGATCCATTTTGCGTGAAGGTGAGTGTCTTAGAAACGTTTCTGAACTTTATAAGAGGTTGTTTATGATCAGAATGTTTAAAACCATCCTAGTAATAAGTTTTTTTTCGATGATCTCATTCAGGGTGGCAGTTGCAAGCCCCCGGGCTCTCGAGTGTCGGGAATTGGGCTCCGCGGGAGAAGTTCTTAGTCAGTTTACGCTTCAGGATGGCACTCATCGGCTTTTGACAAACGGCGGCCAGGCGAGCCTGAACTTGGATCGAGACAATGCTGTTTTGTCAGTTCAAATGGCTTCCGGTAGCATTTTTTCTGTTTCTCGCCCGGGACGGTTCCGCCGGAGCTCATTTTTACAAGTGCAACTTACCGACTCGAGCTTTGTCCGATGCGAGAAGGCTTTTTGAATTAGCTAGGATGTTTGGGCAGCATTTCAAAACATAGGAGTTAAAAAATGAAATTCTTTCTGGTGGCTATGGGCCTTACAATTGGTTTTGCTCAGTCCGCTTTTGCGACTGGTGGAGTCTTCTGTAAATCAGAGGTTAATGATAGAAATATCGACCTGACACTCGCCGGTACGCTTTCGCACAGTATTCCTGGATCGCCGTCGCAAGTGAGCGGCGCACTGGCGATGAAATCGAAGAAATTCGAAATGCATAATATCGCGAATATCGCTTCTCTGTCTCAGTTCTGGTTTGAGAATGGCCAGCTTTATATCATGGTCTATAATGAGCCCGAATCAGGCGCGGAGTTTCTTTCGACAAAGTTGGTCATTAAGACGAAATACTCTCCACGAAGCGGCAAGTATTCTGGCGCCTACGTGCTCTCCGCCACTCGTGGTGAAACTACAAACACCCTCAAAGGGGCGATCTCATGTGAGATGGACTAAGTAGTTCCTAGGCTGAAGGGGTGGTGGGTTGAGGAGAATAGAGATTGTCTTGATGCTTGAAGAATCCTTAACCCCCATCATTGAGCTGCCGCTGCTGAGACGAACGGGCTTAGCATAAACCACTTTTTGAAAGAACGAACGTACTTGGTTTCGCCTTTCAGATGAAGCTGGTTCTGCTTCCGTGCGGCATCGATGCCGAGGGCGCCTCGCCAGATGTCGGTGAGTGTGCGGACGCAGGACTCGACCTCGAAGTCTGCATCGATACCGGGAGGTTGCATACACAGCTCGGCTTTGCGGTCTTTGATCATCACCCACCAAGTTCGGCGAGCGGCCGGGGCGTCGCTCAAATGGAACTCGGCTACAAAGGCTCCCTTTTCGGGGAATTGTGCGACGTCGATGCGCCTGTGAATGTCCCACATCAGAAGGCCTGGATCGAGTTCGTGTTTACCCAACTCCTTGATTACATACTTCTGACCCCAGACTCCGAGCGCCATGACGAACGGAGTAAGTTCACGCCCGATAGCGGTGACGATGTACTCAAAGCCTTTTACTGCCTTCGCTTTCTGTTTCAAAATGATACCGGCGTCCTCGAGTTCCTGCAGTCGCTTCGAGAGGAGGGAGGGGGACATCTTTGCCATTCCGACTCGAAGATCATTGAACTTCGTGTTTCCTGCCAGGAGTTCTCGCAGGAGGATTGGAGTCCAACGGGATGCGACGACCTCGGCCGCACGGGCCACGGGGCAGAACTGGAAGTAGCTTTTTGAAGGATTCATGGAGCATGAATAATTCAAGGTTTGAGTCTGGGGAATCGATAAGTACAGAAATTGTACTATTTCGGCATGCCCTCCCCTGTTATCCGTAAAGGATCCAATTGAGGAGGAACTATGAAATTTACTTTTAAGATGCTGTCATTCCTGTTTTTGACGATTTCACTGCCGGTTTTGGCTCAGGACAAGCCTTTGACCGACGCCGAGCAGGTAGCTGGGCTGCAAAAAATGTGTGCAGACAATGGCGAGGCGATGAAGCAGCGCCAGGCCCAGAAATCCCTGTACGAACGTCTGGGTAAGCGGCCGCGGATTCAGGTGCTGTCCAAGAAGATTCTTGCAGCACACTCTGCCAATCCAAAGATCGGTCATATGTTTGCTCACGTGAACAAAGCCCAATTCGTAAAGCACGTGACCGAGTTCTTGGTCGTAGGCACTGGTGGGACCGCAAAGTACACTGGAAAAGACATGGGCACAGTTCATCGGAGCCTGCGCATTACGAACGCGGACTTTCTTGCTGCCGGCGGCGATGTGAACGGCGTGATGAAGGCAATGAAGTATGGCGAGAATGAGACGCAGGAAGTCGTTTGCGCGCTCGTTTCCTTTGTTCCAGTTGTTGTGGTTCAGCAGTAAGATTTTTTGAACTGCGACCTGTCTAAAAAGCCCCGGACTCGATCAGAGTTCGGGGCTTTTCATTAATAAGGCTCATTCCCACCCTCTAAATTCTAACGCCATTCGCCGGATGGATCCAGTTGCACATCGGGCTACGCCTGTCGCTCGGGCTGGTGCATCAACGGAAAGTGCACGCCAAAGCACCCGTAAAGGTGGCTCAAACGATGCTTAGTCGCACCTGCTTTAAAAACTCACTCCAAGCCCGCCTTGCAGCGTGAGATCGTAAGGTGAACTCGTGAGGGGCCGAGCAAAGTACTCGTAGGTGCTCCCAAAGCTGATATAGGCCTTCGCGCCACTTTGGAAGCGGG
>CANMSW010000125.1 GCA_947500275.1 Bacteriovoracaceae bacterium
GAGGGGGGACAGCGGAATTTTTACGATGTCCTTGAGGATCTGCTTGCAGATTTCGAGTACGACCTCAAAAACGGGGATGTCCATGGCCTGAAAGATGTCTCGCTTCGAAATATCGCTTTGAGCGAAAATATCCCGCCTTCTTTCCGTAGCCACATCGAACTCGTCGTTACTGAGCGAATTCTTAAGACGAGTAACGCGAAAGTCATTCAGTGCCTGGCTTGCAGATCACGAAAAACACAAGTGAATGGCGATCAGGTCGTCATCACTTCGGCTGAATCAAATCCAGTAGAAATGGCGCGCGTTGCAAAAACCGCAGGCATTTCGAATTTCATGGATATTGCGTTCACCTATCAGCCAGGCGGCATGGTCCTTTCGATGACCACCAACGACCCCGAGACGGGATCCGTTGTCTGGTCACGATCCTACAACTCAGAAACTTCGCGTACCGCAGCCTTCCGCCGAGGTGTCGACTTTTCCCAAATTGATGACGCCCGACGCGCTAGCGAGTATCGCCCCACCATTCAATATCGTCTGACGACCCTTTATGCTTTCCAAACTGATGTTTCAGACTCAGCTGGATGCCTGGGTGCCGGCTTTCGGATGATGGAGCGCTACGACAATCGACGTAAAGAAGTGGGCTTTGAGCTCAATTCGTTTTTGAATACGTCGACTGTTGCAGGCTCTTCGACGGCGGCGACTACGACGACGTCCCTGTGGAGCGGATTTAATTTGACGCTTCTTTTCGTACACGCCTGGAACTTCATCGGCATCGAAGAAAACTTCAATGCCGCGCGCGGCAGCCTTTTCACTGCGATCGGTGGAACTTACGCCTCGGGTTATCTGGGTGGGCTGATGAGAGCGGGATACGAATTCAGACTCGCCCGTCATTGGGCTGTCTCCGGATCTCTCGGTTACCGTCCTCCCTCGGCAATTTTTGTCGGTACAACAGGCAGTTCTTCTACAATTTCAGGAATCGAGGCCGGTATCGGTATCAACTACCTCTTCTAAATCACCGAAGAGCTAGTTGGAGAAAGAAGGAGTGGAACGCATGGAATCGCGCTCACCCGTCCGTTTGAATAAATATGATCAGTCCTCGCTCCCCTCTCGGGCAGAAAGCGTCGCGCTCCTCTTGAGCCTATCGCTCGTGCTATGCGGGTCCAGCATCCAAGGATGCGCTACACCAGGCGCAAAGGAAGCCAATCGGGCTCCGATTACCAACCCATTTCCCTATGACTGGGGATACGAGGGAAAATCCAACAATCGCGAATCGGTCGTACTTCGAACAAAAAAAGGCGATCGCTCAGTAGAAGTCGAACTTCCAGGTGATACAGCATCGTTTAGTGACTTTACCGTGCCCGTCTCTCCTGCCTTCACCGACGGGCATGCCTTGAGAAGAAACCAAGGCGCCTACTCTAGCGAGAACGACAGTGCATGGCGGGATCAAAAACCTACCTTCAGTGACCGCGAAATCACATCGAATTTCCCAAAAGGTCCCGCTTCGGCCTCGGTCAGAAATGATCTCGAGCATGAACTGGGAGTTCTTCCATCGGAGGACTCTGTACCCGTTCAGGATACGAGTTATCTCGCGGCCGTCGACCATGTAAAAGGAATGTTCAGAGGCGGTCGCTATGAAGCCGCTTTGCTAGAAGTCGACGAACTTTTACGCCTCTATCCAACTGATCCGCGCCTTCACCAAATGCGGGGAACGCTTCTGGATCGAACCGGTCAGCCAGAACTCGCCATGCGATCCTGGGCTGAGGCGATCGAGCTCGATCCTTCGAACCAGGGACTAAAAAAATTCGTCGACCGACGCCGCTCGATTCGAGCCATGGGCACAAGGTTACCCGCCGCTGAATCCAAGACCTTCGAAACTTCGACCGCCTCACCTAGTTCTTCCAGCACGATGCCGGAGACGGGAGCTAAGCAATGAGCACTCATTTTAGAAAGAGCAAGGACCGCTCCATGAAGATTAAAAAGCTACTTCAAGTCATCAGCTCTGCGACTTTCGCGCTAACGCTCTTCGCTGCTCTTCCCTCAGCTGAAGCAGGGAGAAGCTCGGCGATCCAGTCCGTACAAAGAGTCACAGAACTTCGCATCCGGAACCTCCTCGAGCCCGTCTTAGACAAGTACTGTCCCGATCAATGTAAACTCATGAGTGTCTCCACCGACGTGGATCTCGCGCTCCAAGATGAACTTTCGCCAGGATTCAGTGAAGAAGCGGCTCAATCCAACGATCTCGAAGCATCAGCAGGAAGAGTAAAGCTTCTGATCGACGATAAAATCGGGCCAGTTTCGAGAACGAAACTACTCGAACTCGTCCAACAGTTTCTGGATACCCTGGATTTCCCCGTCAAGGTGGAAACCCAGATTGCCCACTTTCCTCAGCCCGTCGGATCAGCGGGAAAAGTCGCAGATATCCGCGAAAAAATTGGGAAACAATTCAAGGGCACGTTGGAAGATCTCTTCCGTCAATTTTGTCCTGACCACTGCCTCATGGCCGACTACTCGCTTTCAACGGAAAACATAAACTCAGAAGAAACCCAATATGGGGATGCCGGCGAGTTTGTCGAAGATGCCGGCGTAGCAGTGCGGATCAGAAATCTATCTGCAAAAATATTAGTCGACGACAGCCTCAGCCCAGTCGAACAGCAGAACATTTTGGACATGGCGAAGCTTCGGACCAACTCCTACAAAAACGTGGATCTCGCTTTGAAGTCGATGAAATTTCCCCGCCCTCAAGATCTCGCCCGCGCAAGTGGAAGGGGCGATGGAAGAAGCCCAGCAGGGGGCCTATACGGGGACTCCACCACGTCTGATTCGAAATCATCCAGCCAAAACGATTCTACTTCGAATAGCACATCGAGCAACTCAAGAACGGAATCAACCCAAGCTCAGAACGACCTCCGTTCAAACTCCGAGGTTAAGAATTTAACCAACTCAACCAACAACGAAACGAACGCGCGCCAGGAACGCTTCGAGCGATTTGAAAAAATCGAACGCGTCGAAAACGGCGACGCGGTTCAACAAGAGCTCCAAAAATTCAAGGTTTATGGACTCGTATTTGCTTGTGCCGTCATCGGGCTCTTAGTCTTCATCTCCATGTCGAGTTTGGGGACTCGCGGCTCCTCTGCACCCTCGGTCCAACGGGTCATCCAAAGCCTAGTGACCGACCCTGTTTCAGCAAGCGCGCAATCAAATCACTCGAGCTCTGCTCAAGACCCACAAAATTTTACAGGTGACGAAAAGGCAGCGCTCGTCTCGCGGCGATTCGAGATTGAACGACTCAAAGATGAACTCACGAATCTTTTCGCTGAACAACCCAAAGTCGCAAGGCATGTGTTTTCAAGAATATTGACGGAAGACGGTGTAGAAACCACTTCCGCCTACATCCATATTTTCGGTGAAAGCGTCGTCCTAGATATGCTTCGTGACCCGAGTCTTCAAGGCGACATGGCAGAACTCATGGAGTTTCACTCAAAAAATCCAACCGACATCAGCGACGAAGACAAGCTTGATCTCGTTCGGAAACTCCATAACAAGGCTGTCGCGGGAAAACTTTTTGTAATGGGCAGCCGTTCCACCCATCTGTTCGACTTCCTTAGCGATATGG
Source organism: Bacteriovoracaceae bacterium (assembly GCA_947500275.1). Taxonomy (GTDB): domain Bacteria; phylum Bdellovibrionota; class UBA1018; order UBA1018; family UBA1018; genus CANMSW01. Next base: position 3,611 of record CANMSW010000125.1, read on the forward strand.
ATGGTCTGCAAATCCTTGAGATGCTTAGAAATGAATCCATTACGGTCAAAGCGATTGTGATGACCCAATGCGATCTTCAAAAACGTTCTCTCATTTTCACTCAACTCGATGAACCGGCTCGAATGAAACTTCTGGATGAGCTTTCTAGGATCGATTACCTCCCTCGCGACTACATTCACAACGTAGCCGGCGCGCTGAAGAGGAAACGCCGGGAAAACCCGCGCCTCAACACCGAGGCACTCCCTGGTTCTGATGTCTTACTCACGCTTCTGGAGCGGGCTGATTCAGGTATGGCAAGAACTGTGATGAAGAACCTTGAGTCGGGTAATCCAGATACAGCTCGCATGATCAAAGGGCGTCTCGTCACTCTCGAAACCCTTGAATACCTCAAAGACAGCCATCTTCTAGAAGTGGTTCTTAGCTTAAAACACGATGAGCTTTTGACCTTCCTCAAGGGCGCACCTGCCTCAGCTCGAGCAACGATCTATGCCAAATCACCGAAAGACCTTGTGGCAGAAATCGAGGAGGAGCTCGAGCACACGCAACCGCTCTCAAAGGATGCGTACTCGGCTATCGAGCGAAAAGTCCTCAATCGAATCAAAGTCATGGCAAATGACGGACAAATTAACCTCGTCGATGTGAACGAGCGAATGCTCCTCAACAATGTGCGTCCGGATTTTTCGGGAAGCTCCGGATTAGACGCTACAAGGACCGGAACAAACATCAAGAAAGTTGCAGGGTGGTAATATGTCGCTCTCCACCGTCGCTCGTCCGTCCGTCGAACATTTGAAAGGCGTGAGAATATTTGCAGCCTTTCAAGATCATGAGCTGGGGCTCTTGCTTAAGGCTGGGGAAAGCATTGACCGAGCCTCACATGCTAATATCGTGATCGAGGGCGAACTTTCTTGGGGCCTTTACGTGATTCTCGAAGGGGTCGTTGGAATCCTTAAAAGCAATTCTTTAAGTGGTGAAGTCTACGACGTGGGCCAACTCGGGCCGGGAGCTTTCTTCGGTGAAATGTCGCTGATTGATGATCAGCCGAGATCGGCCACCGTCCGCGCACTCCTTCCTGTAAAGCTTCTGCACATCCCGAAAGACATCTTCATGGCGATTCTGGCCTCGAATCCTTCAATGAAAGATCGCTTTTATGAAAACTGTATCCGGGATCTCGTAAGAAGGCTTCGCGAACTCGATGAAAACTACGTCGTTTCCCAATATCAACTGTGGAAGACCGCTATCCACGGAGATCATGATCATCCTCGGGCATCTGCGCTCCCCGAAGACTCCCTTAAGACTGGAAAGGTGGCTTAACCATGAACTTCTCCTCTTTGATCGGACTCGCCTTAGGCGTCGGGGTCATGTGGTCGGCCCTCACGCACACGACTGATAACCTCTCTTTTTTCTTGGATGCGCACGGAATTCTTATTGTTGTCGGGGGAACTCTCGCCGCCGCAAGCATCAGTTTTCCGGTGGTTAAAGTCTTCATGTTGTTTAAGGTTTTTTTCTTGCGGGTACTTGGAAAAAATCGGGTCGACTTTCAGGGGACGATCTCTCAACTTTTGGAGCTAAACAAAAAAGCATCCATCGGATTGACGGCGATGCAAGAAATGACCCCTCAGTTGAAGCATGAATTTCTGAAAGAAGCGGTGATCCTCGTATCAACCGGCGTCCTGACGGAGAGAGAGATTCGCGCCGTACTTGACCTCCGTGTTAAAACCATCGAAAAACGGTACCTGCATGAAGCCAATATGTTTAGGACGATTGGCAAATTCCCCCCAGCGTTCGGACTTCTTGCGACGACCCTTGGGATGATTGCCGTCCTTCAAAAAATTGGTCAACCCGACAGCCAGAAACTGATTGGCCCCGCGATGTCCATCGGACTGATCGGGACTCTTTACGGTATTGCTCTCGCAAACCTAGTGTTTTTGCCAATCGCTGAAAACCTCACGGAGCGCACCCACGAGGAAATTTCACTCCGCCGTTTGATTGTTGAAGGCGCTGTGCTCATCAAGCAGCAGACCAATCCCGTGGCCATGCGCGAAAGCTTGAACTCTTTCTTGCTCCCGAAGGATCGAATTCAACGCCGGGGTACGAGCACGTCTGCAAATCAGGCGGCTGCTTGAGTCTAAGGAGAGCCTTCTATGCCGTTCCGTAAGAATGCACATCAGCATGAAACCGTGCATGAAGAATTCCATGTGCGCGAAGAAGGCCATAGCGAGGGCGGTGGTGATCATGACGAGTCCAACTGGCTCGTTTCGTATGCTGATATGATGACGCTCTTATGCGGTTTCTTCATCATGCTCTTCAGCATGGCAAAACTGGATGAGCCGCAGTACGAGCGCGTTCGGGAAGCGCTTTCGAAACAGTTTGGCGGAGAGTTCCACTCACCCGCCCAAGATGCCGCACGATTCATGACCCAGTTCATCGAAGAAGCGGGACTCCGCGAGGAGACTGAAATTCGGGCGGAGGCGGTTGGCCTTTCGATCGTTTTTCGCTCTCGGCTTTTCTTCGATAGCTTGAGTGCTGAAGTGAGACCTGAGGGAGTTGATATTTTAAATAAGCTGATCGGCGCAATTCGAAAACGAGAAGAAATGGAAGGGAAGAAGTTTCGGATTGTGATCGAGGGGCATACCGACGGGAGACCCGTGGTGGGCGGCTCATTCCCTTCGAACTGGGAGCTTTCTGGAGCCCGCGCTGCTCGGGTAGTCAGAGCATTTTTAGATCAGGGATTCTCTTCCCGAGACATGATTGCCATTGGTTATGGCGACACACGTCCCGAGGCCCGCGAAAGAGCAGAGGACGGAACTCTGAGCGAGGATGCGCTGGGTAAAAACAGGCGCGTCGTCGTTCGCATTCTCAAGCAGGATTCGACGATGATTCCTATGCCGGACGCTCCCGCACAACCACAGGACCTATTAAGAATTCCAGCAGGGGAATCGAATCAGATCAAGGAATCGGGGCAGTCGATGCGCTCTGCCGAGACTCTCCCCGCGGCGCCGATTACGTCTGCGGTTTCGGGGGAACCCCTGAAGGGCGCGCCTGTGGACGGCCAAGGGCAGAAGTGAGGCCAGAGCCA
>CANMSW010000126.1 GCA_947500275.1 Bacteriovoracaceae bacterium
CTTGAGTTCCTGCGCGACGTGCTGTGTTTTTTCCCGCACCCATGTTCTGAAGTTTTCCTGTAACGCTGCGGAGACGAACGGACTTTCGATTCCGTGGTTCCCGATGAGCAGCGTTTTTTGAAGGCGATGACAACGCCGCTCTAAATCCAGAAGAGCGCGTCCTGACAGGATGGCGCAGGGCCGCAGCGTTTCAAGCGTGAGGAGAACACGGGTCATGTGCTCGGAGAGGCTCACTTGGTCCGGGTCGGATTGGATCGCAGTCAAGGTACCATCGAAATCGAAAGCAAGGAGAGTGTGGGGATCCTGCGCGAAAGTTTCGAGCCGGTCCGAAAGACTGAGAACTGCATCATCAGTGAGGGTGTGAGTCACAGGCGGGCCCCTTCAGGGATGAAGTTGCGAGCAAGTGGTGTACCGCTTCCTTAGAATACGGAATGGATCCTGAAGGGCCCATGAGTATGCTTGAATATGGCCTCATTGGAAACTGCACGATCTCAGCGTTGATTTCACACCAGGGCGCGATGGAATGGCTCTGTCTCCCGACGCCAGATGCGGAGCCCGTTTTTGGACGCTTGCTCGATCCTCAAGGGGGAAGTTGGCGAGTGGTGTTGGAGTCATCGGCCGCGGAGCCCACTCGTGCTCTCCACTCCTCTCAGCATTATATCGAGAACACGAACATCCTGGTGACGGAGCTCACCGATTCACGCGGCAACTCGGTTCGAATAACGGACTTTTGTCCGCGGGCCGAAGAGCGAGGGCGTACGGATGCCCCAGCTGATCTTTTTCGAAGGATAGAGCCCATGTCGGGGAGTCCGATGGTGTCGGTTGAGTTTTCGCCTGTGAATGGCTGGGAAAAAAAGAGTCTTTTGCCGGAAGGAGTCGGAAGCCAGCTTCGCTACGAAACTCGCTCAGGCGGACTCATGCTCTCGTCAAATCTAAAACTCAGCGTTTCACCCGTCGTATTCTCTGGTCTCCTGAGAGAGCCTCTTTGCTTTATCCTTTCGCAGCGATCCATCGAAGCGGGGGACGTGTTGAAACAGTCGAATGAATGGCTCGCCCGCACGAACGATTATTGGCAGCGCTGGGTGAAGCATTGTTCGATCCCGTCCCTCTTTCAGAATGAAACGATTCGCTCGGCCCTGGTTCTGAAACTTCACTGTCATGAAGAATCAGGAGCGATATTAGCCGCCCTGACGACAAGCTTACCTGAGGAAATCGGTGGGAGTCGAAACTGGGATTACCGCTATTGTTGGCTTCGAGACGCGGCGTTTGTTTTGTCCGCCTTTCATCATCTAGGGCACTACGAGGAGATGGAAGGTTTTTTGGGGTACTTGTCGAAGCTTGCCCTCTCGGACGCTTTCCGCGGTGAAAAAGGGCTCGCTCCAGTCTACTCGATCTCGCGTGAGCCTCCGCATCCGGAGGAGATCCAAGCTTCCTGGCAGGGCTACCAAGGGAGCCAGCCTGTTCGAACTAAAAACCAAGCGTCCGAACATGTGCAGAATGATGTCTACGGCGAGATGATCCTAGCGCTTGTTCCGATCTATTTCGACGAGCGCTTCCGTCACTTGCGATCACCCGAGCTTGAGCGTCTCTTGGAACGCCTCGTTGAACTCGCCGCTCGCTCCATTGGGCGCTCGGACGCGGGGCTGTGGGAATTTAGAGATGGCTGGCGGGAGCATGCGTTTTCCAATCTCATGGCGTGGGCGGGACTGGAGCGGGCGGAGCGGATTGCGGGCTTAGGGTATATCAAACAGTCGGGGGTTGATTTTCGGTCTGAAAGAATTCGGGCAGAACAAGCGGTTTTGAAGGCTGTAAAAGAGGGAAGTCTTCGGAATGGACCGCTTGATGAAAACTTTGATGCTTCCCTGCTCCTCGCTCCGGTCCTTCGGTTCCCTTCGCCTCAGGTCAATCGAACAACTGTGGATGATATTAGGCGGGCCTTGGAGTCGGGTCCGACCTCGCCGTTTCTCTACCGCTATCGGCGAAATGATGATTTCGGGGTTCCTAAAAGCGCATTCCTGCTCTGCTCGTTCTGGTTAGTCCAAGCTTTGGCCGCAACAGGGAGGAAGGAGGAGGGGAGACTTGTGCTTGAGAAAATCAGGGAGTCCGCCAACGGTTTGGGGCTCTTTTCCGAGCACTTTGACCCAGACGGACGGCGACAGCTGGGGAATTTTCCTCAGGCCTATTCGCACGTCGGTATGATTCAGGCGGCCTTCGCGGTGAGCCCCCCTTGGAGTGATATTCTCTAAAAGGGGCTCTGCGCAGATGATGACTCTTACTTTTTCGGTGCTAACTGCCGAAAGAGCGCGGTCGAGGTTTGGTCCGAATTGACCGAGAGAGCCCGGAATTGGTCCTGGATCCGAAGTTGCGCGATCCTTGCGAAGTGAAGCGCTGCTGCACGCCGATTGAAAATCGGCTCTGGCGTTTCGCTGGTCCCTTCGAAGGGTTGTGCTCCCGGATTTTTTTCTAAGACCCGTGCCCATGCGTTCGAGGTCAGGATGGCGAAAAGATCGGTTGCGATCCAAACCAGACGCATGAGTTGATTTTGCTTCTTCTCGAGTTTTGGGCCGTTCATGGCCATCTGGTGGAACATCGTACGGGCGAGTTTCGCCACGTTAGCTTGTGCCCAAGCATCCGACCGGTTGAGTCCTGTGCTCACCAGAGCGCGGACCGAGTGAGTGGCCTGGCGCAAAAGAAGGGCAGGGTACCAACGAGCATAGAAGAGTCCTGCTCGAATAGCGGCAGTGCCACGGCGTGAAAGAGAAAGCTTAGGATTCAAGACGTCCCCTGCGACTTGCAGGTGGTGATCGAGCGCTTCTCGGGCAATATATAGGCTCAAAATCTCCGAGGTGCCTTCGACAATCCGATTGATCCGTGCGTCTCGAAGGAAGCGTTCGGTCGCAATGGGGTTCTTCTCGCCTCGTGCTTTGAGGGAGGAGTACTTTTCGTAACCCCGGCCTCCGCGGAGCTGCAAGAATTCATCAACGAGACGCCAGGAGTGCTCCGAACAGAAGAGTTTTGCTAACGCCGCTTCTAAGCGGATGTCGTGACTGTCTTCGTCAACCCAGGCGTTCCCAAGAGCTGTCATGCTCTCCATCGCGTGCAAATGGGCTGCGATATCCGTAATTTTGGTCGAACCCGCTTCATGACGGCCGATCGGGGCACCCCATTGGGATCGCTCAAGTCCCCACGTCAGCGAGTGAGTGAGGAGATCGCGGCCCGAGCCCAGAGTCGTAGCAGGGATCGAAAGCCGCCCCGCATTTAGAGTGACCAGCGCAAGACGGAGGCCTTTGCCTTCGGCCCAGAGAATGTTCTCACGGGGAACTTTGACATTCGTGAATTTCAGGAGCGCGTTTTGGACGCCAGAAAGACCTAAGAAACGGCACCGGTGAAGGACTTCAAATCCCGGCATATTTTTTTCGATCACAAACGCCGTGATTTGTTTCTTTTCACGGCCGTTCACCATTTTAGGCGGAGTTTGGGCCATGACGACCATCAGGTCAGCAATTGCGCCGTTCGTGCACCAGAGTTTCGTGCCATTTAAGATAAAGTGGCTTCCATCTTCGGAGGGGATGGCGGTCGTCGACATGCGCGCAGGATCCGAACCCACTTCCGGTTCGGTGAGGGCGAAGGCCGTGACTTCTCCCTTCGCAATCCGAGGGAGCCACTTCTTTTTTTGCTCCGCGGTTCCAAAGAGTTTCAGGGGCATCGGAACGCCGATGCTTTGGTGAGCCGACAAAAGAGCGGCTGTCGAAGCGCAATGGGCCGCTACGCGCGCAAGGACACGCGAATAGTTCGCCTGCGAAAGGCCGAGTCCCCCATATTCCTTCGGGATCTTCATTCCGAAGAGGCCGAGATCAGCCATTCCCTTCATGACTTGAGGAGGGATTTCACCCGTCGTGTCCACGGCATCTGCATCGTGGTGCTGGCGGAGAAATTGATCGACTCGTGCGATGATTTCGTTGCCGATTTTACGGTCTTCAGTGGCCTGCAGGGGCCAGGGGGTCAGGGATTGAGTGCGGACTTTGCCCATGAAAAGCTCGGCCACGAAGCTCGGCTTCTGCCACTGGGCTTCGCGTGCATCTTCGGCTACTTCGAGCGCCTCGAGTTCTTCGCGATTTTTTCCTTTCGCGTTCAAGATGGCGCCGCTCGTTTGGCCCGCAGTTTGAGTCGATTTCGAGGTCCCGGTGTGCCCATCGCTAGAAGGTGTTTTCATAGATGAGGACCAGATTAGCCCCCTTCAAAGCCCTAGGACAAGGGCCAAAAAAGAGGGAGGGGTGCAGTGATATCAATCGGGGGGGCGTCGGGGGAGCTTGATGGAATCTTGATTTTCCAAGCGTGAAGCCCCAGGCGGTTCGCCGGCGCGCCCTCGTAGACTGGATCGCCCACGAGCGGAAATCCATAATGGGCAAGATGCACGCGAATTTGGTGCATCACGCCGGTATCGATCTCGACGGTAATATCATATTGGCCGCCCTTGAGTTCGATGAACTCGAGCACGCGGGTGCGCGCGGGCAGTGGCTTTCCGCGGATTCGAATACGGGTTTGATGGTTATTCCACTCCGGTTGGACGACCCGCATGCGGCGCTTGCTCTTGATGTCGTGGCCGATGGGCAGCGTGATCACTGAAGGAATCGGTTTCGATGAGGATGGCTCTAAGCCGATCGGACGAGAGAGGGCCCGGTAAGTTTTTTGAACTTCGGGGGTCTTCCAGGTTTCCTTTACTTTTTCGAATGCGGCCTGAGTTTTGGCAAAAACAAGGCACCCGCTGGTTCCCGTGTCCAGTCGGTGCAAGATTCCAGACTCGAGACCTCCTCGTCCTAGATTCGCGCATTCGGGGTGGAGTTCGAGAAAAATGCCGACCATCGAGAGCGTTTCCTCGGCAGAATGAGGAACGCTCGGAATACCTGAGGGTTTGTTGAGGATCAGGAGGTTCGAGTCCTCGTGTAAAATGAGCTCTCGGGGGGAGATCCCGCGCTCTTTCAATAAGTCGGAACTAAGCATGCGGATGCCTGAGAGCCGGGTTCTAAGTGCGCATTCCGGTAGTCGGTTGACGAGACGGCCGTTGTCGATGTCTTCATTTTTACGGCTGCGCCACAACAGCCACCCGTTGGCGTTGTTCGCCCTGTTTTTCCACCATTGTTATCATAGGAGATCATGCATCCGTAGGTCGTGTCGCTTGCGAGGGCATTCTCGATTTGATTGGCGCTGGCGAGGAGGGGAAACTTCTCCCAAGCATTACTGACTCCGGGCACAACGACGGTTCGGTCACAGGTTTGATGCGCGCAGTAATTACAATTTCCGGCTGTGTCTTCAAAGCTGTTATTTCGGCAAGTAGCGGCTCCTTTTGAATAGGAGTCTATGATGAATCCGGTCGGGTGATAGGCCACTCCGACGGGGGTATCTGCCGTGGCTGTGGTTGCGCACTCATTCGTGCCCGCGACCCCGTACCTCGTCGAGGGAGTGCTGTAGTGGGAGACGGGCGGTAGTTCGTAAGAATCTTGTTCCGCAATGGATGAAGCGACTGTGAGTTGTGTCGCCGTGCAGGTGGATGAGGTGGAGTTTTTCACTGCATGGCTTGTGTAATTTTTTACGCGTCCAATGGTGGTGCCGTCCGAACGCTGTTCATCCAATCGACTGACAAACGGATTTTGTGTGGGGTAGCTCTCAGCACACCAGCCAATATTTCCGGTGCTGGAATCTTTTGAAAAGTGCAAGGGCGGGTCGATGAGAGGTTGCGACTGAGGCGCGCACGCTTGAAAGGCGACATCTTCTTCGTAATGCGGAAACCAAGCCTGGATGGGGCGAACGTATTTTCTCGGGAGTGCCGGATTGTTCGGATGCACGGTCGCCATGCTGAACATATTTCCCGTGTTATTGAGCACAGGGAAGGAGGCCGAGCACGAGAGGCCGGCGATATCTTGATTCGGGAACTGAGTGCCATCCACGTTGGCCCCATTCCAAAGTGCGTTCCCCGTTGCGACGTAGCCGGGCTTCCCTCCGGGACGATCAATGGAGGAAACATATTCAGCGTCGACTCCAGCGGTGACTCCTTTGTGGTCGAAATAAGCGAAGGGGCATGGCTTCGGTCCGCGCATCGTGAAGGGCTTCGAAGGGTCCGCCGTGGTTGAGCTCACGGGCCGATCGAGGACGTAGATTTGGTCGGTTTGTTGGATGGAGATCAAACGGCCGGTGGCGTCGTGGAGAGGCGGGTAAATCGCAATGAGCCTCCGTAACCGATAGGTATTAATCAACCTTCCGGCAGGGTCACGCAGGGTGGGACAGGTTCCATCCGAGGCAGGTTTTGCGGCGAATCCTAAGCAACGGGTGAGGATGGAATTATTGCCACCATCGCCACCGCCCACGGCACCTCCCGAGCAATCGACGCTCGAGTTATCCGGGTTAGTCGAGTTGGAGAGACGGACACGTCCGGCGACTCCGATCGAGAAGTCAGTGGACTTCGAAAGCGCAAGCGCGAAGTTTTGGTCCAAGGGCCAGAATTGTCCCTGAGTGCCGATCGTTCCGTCGCTTCCGAGGGATTCCTTCACCTTGGGGCAATTGTAGCTATCGTTTTCGGAGACGATAGATCCCCGTTGCGACTCGCGTACAAAAAGATTGAAATAATGGGCCTGGGCCGAGAAGTCGGCGTCGGGAAGATTACTGCAGCC
>CANMSW010000127.1 GCA_947500275.1 Bacteriovoracaceae bacterium
CCAGTTCGGTCTCAACCAAAGGATCATAGCCTGACCAGTCCCAAGGTAAAAACGAAGGCAACCCTGCGGTTAGGCCCACGCCGAATCCCCCAAACGACTGAACCTGCATCACTGGAGCCCGTCTAGGCTCGGCCGGATTAAATCCAAAACGCGGATCAAACAGGAAATTTTGACTGCGAGAATCCCAAGTGACCTTGGTCCCGCCCGTAAGAGTGAGTAGACGGTTCGCTGCGGAATAAAACAGGGCCGCGGCAACACCGCGTCGCTGAGCAGACGAGTCTCGATGCAAGAGCGCCGCCGTGATTACTTCCGCCTCTAAGGCGCGGGCAAACGCTCGCAGGGAGAGCACCCCTGAACCCCGATCCTCAGGCTCGATGAGAAGGTTCTGGGAGGACCACAAGGGGTCGATCGCGGCGCGATTAAACTTTGCGGAAATCAAATTTGGAATTTGGGACCGCTTCTCGCGCATTTCTTTTAAGAATTCGCGACGAAACTCTTCTGGAAATTGCTTCTCAAAAGTAGCCGCTATCATCTCTTTCAGAGTAGGGTCCGTGTCGCGTGCCCGAATCAATTCAGGCTTCAGAGCATTGAAAAGAGTTTCTCGAACGCCACAAGCCGACGTGAAGTTCAGCATGCCACACTCGAGCTTGATCCATGCCAGGCGAGCATTCGAAACCGGAATCACGGTCGAGGACTCGTCAAGAGTACATCCGTCAGCATGAGCGACCAGCGCTCTTTTCGCCACGCACTTACCAATCGCTTTCGCCTGCTGTGCGAGCCCTTCAGGCAAGCTTCCGTCGATATACCCCCCAAGTAAACCATCGAAAATCAACCCAAGCGGCGTGTTCTCTACCAAGCGAGCCTTTTCGCTCGCGTAAGTCGTATCCCAAAGCCCACTCCAGAGAGTCGGTAACCGTGACGCAAGCAAAGCATCGGGATAACAAGCCTCTGCAATCGTCCCTTGAGACGTATCGATCACCAGTGAATCTCCGGCACGCCAAGAGCGAATCATTCGGACGAGTGCGTCAGCGCGCGCGCCGTCGTCCCTCACTCCTTCACGCTCATTTTCATCCAGGGTCCTGGCTAGCTGAAGGGAAAGGTGACGAAGCTCACTTCGCCCGAGAACGGGCTCACGAAGGAAAGTGTCCGCAGGGTCGAGATTCGGGCCATTCGCAGAAACACTGGTGAGTGGAAGAGAGAAAATGAGAGCACTAACGAAAGAAAAAAAAGACACGTGACGTTTCATCGATCCCCCACAATCCAGAAGTTCAGAACTCTTCCCTAAGCGTCGCTCCGGCAATGAGTCCGATTTGGATATTCGGCGATTAACACGGGGTTAGGTTTCCTGAAAGTCCCGAAACTCCGTCTTGATAACCGAGACGAGCGATCCTCACGACCGATATCCTCAAAACGTTGAGTCGCGAAGGGCGCATTCCGACACCGATCCTGGAATTTTTTTCACACCTTCGTTTTTAACGGAAATCACTTCCAGTCTCCTATTTGATCTAGGCAGCCGAAATCGGCTTCATTTTCATCTTGAATCAAGCGAGGCACGCGCTTTGCTCTGAGTGCCAAAACTATTTTTTTGAAGTTGGGGTTATTCACTTCACGTGGCAGAGTCGCTTCGGCATCTTTTGAGATGCGGTGCGGAACAGCCTGGGGAATTTTCTGAAATGATTGATCAACGTTTTTGTGACTGTCACCCAATTTATGACAACCCGAGTCTCGAAGCAGTTCGTCCCTTTTTTGCAGCGCAGGGCACCGCTCAGCGCTTACTCAAAATCTCGAATCGAACCTTGAAAGCGTCTTGGGCCCTCCTCTCTTTTTTCAGCGTGATCAGCGGGCTCTCGACTTTTGCGGCAGAAGACGCACGCGTCCTTCCGCAAGGTCGTTTTCGACTTTCCTTCGGTCACGCGCAAAGCGGATCGGTCAGTAATAAGTTCACTCGCGAGGGTGATATCGAATCACTCACGCAACCGTATAATTTAACCCTCGACTCCACGAATCTCCGAAGCTTTGATCACCAACTCTCGAGCCTCATCGATGTGCTCAACTCAACTGGCCTGAGATACGACGCGACCAAGAAAGACGAAGCCTCGCGAGGCTTGAGCTTCGATCCTGAAAAGCCTCTTTTAGGCGATGCCCTTCAGCGGGGCGCTTTAAGCGTCGATGGGGAGGGATTCCGAAGCCAAGAAATCCTCTCCCTCCAGTATGGGCTGACCGATCGCATTTCGGTGGGGTTCCTCATTCCGATTGTCCAGACTGAAGTAAAGATCCGCGGCGAAATCCAAGGAGAGAATACGGCTCGCTCGATCTATAATTCCTTCATTGCGAACGACCCCTCTCTCTTAGGGAGTTTCAATGACGTTCCACTCGCGCTCTCATTAATTGGAGAAAGCGACACGGACACTCTTCAAGATCTTGTGATGGCGCGGGGATACGAGCGAATCGAGAATACCAACGAAGCGGGAATTGGGGATGTTGGAATCGGTGGACGCTGGCTGTGGTGGAAAAGTGAAGGCTCACGAGCTGGCGATGCCCTGGGGGCTTTTCAGGCGGCGATCCTGGCTCCGACGGGGCGACTTTCCCGTCCCGCTGAAATCACACGGTTTGATATCGGCCAGGGAGCCTGGGAACTTCAAGCAGCTCAAGTCTTCAATTACACGCCTTGGTCGCTTCTCACCCTCACAGCAGCCGGACACTATTCGCATCGACTCCCTTCCCGACGCCTCAAACGAGTTCGCAACACCATCGATGACTTCATCCCCGATGCTTCGACGGAAGAATTAGTGGATATGAATCTTGGGGACAAATTCTGGGCTTCACTCGGGGCGCGACTTCAGTGGACCAAAGCGTTCTCGATGGACTGTGGAATAGAAGCCTACTGGAAGGCCGCAGACCGCTACCAGGGAACACGCGACAAGGACTACACTTACCTTTCCGAAGATACCGACTCTTACACAGAGACGCTCCAAATCGGCGCAAGCTATAGCACGATCCCTGCGTTCCTCGCCTCGAGCTTCCCGCTCCCGATGGACGCAACCCTCAATTACTACTGGATCCCAAGAGGGACGAACACTCTCCAGACAAGTTTCGCGACTGCAGAACTAGCCCTTTATTTCTAAACACTTAAGAAAACCCAACTCTGCGGGCCTTGAGCCCTCAAGGTTTTGAGCCCTCAAGGTTTTAGTCCCTTTTGCCGATAAGGCACTCTGGGGGGCCTGAGCCTGTTTAACTCGCAATTTTCTAAGAGCAGACGATGGTTTTTCCGATTGAGCGCCCTCGCTTTCCGCGGGAGCTTGCTGCTCCTCGCCCTTCATCTCATCCATCCTTGCGTCACCCTTGGCACTGACAACGTCCTGGAAAGTGCGGTCCGAGGAAGCGGCACCCTCACGAGCACAATCAACACCTATATCGTGGCGCCTTATCCTGCTTGCCAGGCTCCCACTGAAAAGGCGCCGATCCCGTCGCTGACTCCGTCCCCTCTGGTGGAGGCGGCGCGACGAATCATGGTTACCCAATATCAAAGCTGCGATGCTTTGAATGCGCCCGTAGTCGATCCAAACCATGTCACTCTTGGCATGCTTGAAGTTGTAAATCCGAAGAATTCTCACTTAGTCATTCGCAGTGTCACCGACTCGACTCTCTATGGCGCTTCGCACCCGATCCTCTCTCACCTTTCAGGCGAGGTCCTTCCCGGATGTGTCGACATCCGATCTGCCCCTCCTATGTATCTTTACGGTTCAAAGTTTTCGCTGAGCTACGCGGGGAGCACTCGGACGGCCGACCTCTTTGTCGATCAAGCGAGGAGCTCAAACTGCGTACGATCAAACGGCTCTGGGTATAACGGAGCCGCTTGCGCAACAGAAGACTCACCCGGAGTGAGCGGCATTGACTGCTCAGGTTACATTTCACTTGCTCTCATGAATGCAGGGTACCGCTTTTCGGTGGGATCGCGAGCAGACCACTACTCAACGAGCCAGATCGTGAATTCGCTTCGAGATCGACGCACGAGTTGTTTCGAAATAGTCCCGCTGAACGAGGCGCCCATAGTGCAACCGGGGTCGATCTACGTCATGGCCAATAAGCACGTCGTGATGATCGACTCAACCGGGCCTGATCCCCTCGGAATCGACAAACTCCCCGCCGGCACCCCCTGTGACGGACTCTCCGCTGCAGACTTCGACTTCCGAATCATTCATAGCTCGAGCCGTGGAAGCGCCGCTGGCATTACCCGCATGGAGGCTTCCGACTATTTCGTGGAGGCGGCTGAATTCGCGGGTCCACTCGTGCTCATGGCTCAAAACGCTTGCCGAGTAGCGCGAGGCGAAAGCATCGCCACTCAAAACCCCGTCGCAAGCGTTGGAGACGCCAGGCTGATCCGAAGACCCACTCCCGAGAGGAGGGGATGTATCGGCCCTGTCTCTGAGCGGGTGCACCTTGCGAATGAGTCCTGCACGAGCACCTGTGACTTAAGCGTGGAGGCACCTCGGCCGTGAAAAAACTTTCCGTCGCTCTCCTCACCCTTTTTCTCTTCAACCTAGGGACGGTCACTCCTAGCTCGGCCGCGCAGACTTTCACGTGTCCGCCTCAGAGTGAAAAAGGCGATCTTGAAGTCGCCTCCGAAATGGTTCGTTTCCTGGTGTCAGGATTTGGCTTTGATATACCCGAAGCCGGCCTCAGCTGCCTCAAAGCGCAGGCTTTTCCCCTCTTCAAGGTACCCAGCAAGGGGACGGAATCCAGTGACGGCACCTCGGGAAAGAGCAGAACCCTTGAAAAGTCAGATCAAATCCAAATCACTCGAATCCAATCCTTCCCAGGAAACCGACTCCGCGTGGAGTTCCAGATCCTTAAGCCAGGCAATCCAACCGAGCTCCAAGAGGTGGAAATCCTCAAGTATGTTCACCCTAGAGCCCAGGCCAAAATGGGATGTGCCTCGGTCCTAAAGTTCCCGAGCCTCGCTTACCGCCCGGTCCCGGGCTTTTGCCCAGGTCGACCACTCCCACCGTCCCCCACCCCATCCCCTCTGAAAACCCACTAAAGCTGGGGTCGCTTCATAAATCACACGACGCGCGACAGACTTGCCACGCCCTCCCCGACATGCGATCGACCTCCCCGGATCTGAAGTCTATCTGGAGGCCCGCATGTCCAATCAAACCCCGTGGTTGAAGCTTTTTTCCCTGACGATCTTTGGGACGCTCCTTTCTCCTCAATCCCAGGCCGCGCCCCCAAAGCCCACGCTCAAACCTAAAATCGAAAACCAATATCATTTTGTGCTGGATCGAGCCCTTTTGAACCAAGGGACTCCTCAGTACTATTCTCGTCTCCTGCTGAAAAAAGAAGCCCCTCTGAATACCCCAGAGTTCAGTAGCATCGTCGGGATCGATTTCCCCGGCTACTATCGGAACCGGGGGAACGACGACTATGCGGTGATGCTGGGCCGGGTCGTATTCACTATTCCCAAACCCATCGAATTCTACAGTGGAACTCGCCTGACCGATGTGAATCGGATGAACCGCCTGATGCCTGAGTTCCCAGCGCGAAGAGACCCTTCCCGCTCGGGCTCCTTTTTTTCCGATGGCTATCCGGGTTGCAAATTCACGGTCGAAACCTGGAGTCGAGACGAACTCCTCGCGCTCGGGAATAGCCGACCGGAACTGCGTTACGCTGAGAAAATGAACCCGGAACTGGGCGTGCCAGACCGTATTGTGATCCAACATAACTTCGATTTTGAACGAGTGCTCGGATTCAAAACCAGCCGCGGCGCACTCACTCTCACGGCTCATTACGCGGATGGTCCCAATCGAACTCTGATTTCAACGTTCTCGTTGGGCTACTTAGAAAATCTACCTCCGGCAGTCTGGGGAGGCGCGGGAATAGTGACCGAGACCAGCCGAGATGCCACCCTGGTTTTAATCGAGCGACTGCGAAAAGAATAAGCCCGAGTGAGGGCTTGAGCGCCCACGGGGAGTGTGCCACAAAACCAGAAAACCTAGTTTTGTTGGACAGTTTGAAGGAAACGCCTGTGATGAACACTTCGACCGAGGCCGCACACCTGAACTCACAAGAAACCCCTTTAGCTGACCCGGGCCCAGTGACCCCGAGTCAACCGCACTGGTTCCGGCGCCTTGCAGGTGGAAACACGCGAAAAGGGATTGCGTGGGCCTACGCGCTGATTCTCATTCTTACGGCGAGCGACTACCCAAACTGGCTCGGCATCCTCATTTGTGCGGCTGGGGCGGCCATCCGCTGGTGGTCCAGTGGTTACCTCCGAAAAAACACACGTCCCTCCGTAGGAGGGCCATATGCCCATGCTCGCAATCCCCTCTACTTGGGGACCTACTTGATGCAAGTGGGCGCTTCGGTGGCCGTGGGGCAATGGGCCCTGGCTGTGGCCGGCACCGTCGTTTTTGCTGCGATCTACCACTGCGTGATTCTGGATGAAGAAGAGAAACTGATCCGGATTTTCGGAGAGCCCTATCAGCTCTACCTGAGTCGGGTTCCGCGGTTCTTTCCGAATCCATTCCGTCCGAAGCGGGAGAAGCTGCTCGAAATCAATCCAGTCGAAGATCACCTGAAGTTTTCATGGGAGCTTTCCCGTCTGAACAAGGCTCACCCTTGGATTAGCTTTAGTCTTCTGATTGGATTCCTCTTTGGGGTGGTC
>CANMSW010000128.1 GCA_947500275.1 Bacteriovoracaceae bacterium
GTCTTTACGAAGCTGGTGCGCGTCTCGCAATGAAGCTGAGGAAGTAAAAGTTTTCAGACCTTCGGGGGGCGTCATTGAGGCCTTCAGAGAGGGTAAATCTGAAAAAAAGCTTCTGCCCCTTTGGAGCGCCCTTTCGCGCACAGTAATATCATCAAGCCGGTGCGCGGATTTCAAGACGACCCAAGGCAGTCCCTTCATCGTAGTCTTTTTAAAAGCTCGAATGAGTTGCGCTGACTGCATCGAAGCGCTTGAAACTAAATCGCAGAGCTGGACATCCAAGCCCGCTCGGGCAAGTGCGGAGGCGCCTCCGCCTGCGACGTTTGGATTGGGATCCAAGACTCCGATCCAGACTGATCGAATAACTGGGTGCGAGAGGATGACCTGAGTACAAGGGGGGGTTCGTCCATGATGATTACAGGGTTCGAGGGTCACGACCAGTGTAACGACCTCATGGATGCGACCTGCCGCCTGAAGGGCTGTAAGAAGCGTTGCCTCAGCGTGTGCCGTGCCTGCGCGCTCGTGCGCAGCCGCACCGATCACGTTGCCATGGCGGTCGAGGGCCACGGCTCCGACGGGAGGATTGGGCGAAGTGGCTCCGACGAAGCGCCTAGCCTCGGCGACAGCAATATCAAATGCGTGTGCCACATCGGGAGTGGGAAGGCGGGTCAGCATAGCGTTGACTTCGACCCATCCTCAAACATCTAAAACGACCGGAATCACAGTGGGCTTCTTGTTGATGTTTGCCTGGAAAAAGCGCCGCAGCTCGAGCCTCACTTCTTCTTGGAGGTCAAACGGCGCCCCGCGCTCGTCGAGAGAAGCGGTGTAACGCGCGACCACCCGCTGGGCCGCCTTTTTTGATTCCTCAATGAGCCAGCCTTCCATTGACTCGGCAACGAGGCCCTTCGACATCACTTCTGGACCTGCGACAATCTGCCGGCTTTCCGCATTCCGAATGAGGAGGGCGAAAACCACCCCTTTTTCAGCCAAATGTCTGCGTTCGCGAAGGACAAGCTTGGTGATATCATTTCCTTGCCGGCCCTCAATCAACACACGGGGCTCTTCGAAATGATCGATGATTTCGATGCGTTTGCCGTCGAGCTCAACGACGTCGCCATCTACGGCGACGGCCACATGTTCAGGGATAATCCCCGCTTCGCGCGCGACAATCGAGTGTTGGATGAGATGGCGGTACTCGCCATGGATTGGCATGAAAAATTTTGGCCGACAGATCTCGAGCATCTGCTTGAGTTCGGGCCGGGTGGCGTGACCCGAAGTGTGGATTTCGTGGATGGCCTCATACAAGACGTTCGCACCTTGTCTGAATAGGTGGTTGATCATTCGACCAATCGCTTTTTCATTTCCAGGGATATAACGCGAGCTCATCAAGACGGTGTCGCCCGCTTGGAGTTGAAGGAGCTTGTGTTCGCCGTAAGCAACGCGTGTCAGCGCGGATCCTTGCTCTGCTTGCGAGCCTGTTGAAAGGACGATGATCTCATTTCTTGGCATGTTCCCGATCTCGTCCAGATTGATGAGAACGGCTTGCGCATCTTTAAGATAGCCCGCTTCTTGCGCAAGGCGCGCATTCTGCTCCATGCCTCTGCCATTCAGGGCGACGCGCTTACCAAGCTTGCGTGCGATTTCCATGACCTGGCCCATTCGGGCGACGTTCGACGCAAACGTCGCAACCACGGTCAGCCCTTGAGCAGCGGCAAAGAGCTGCTCGAAATTCTGATAGATCTTGTTCTCGCTCATGCTGTGCGTGTGCCGGTCGACGTTGGTCGAGTCCGACATCATCAGCAGAACGCCTTCGTCACCCGCACGACGGAAGCGGTCGAGATCAATGGTCGATCCATAGTAGGGAGTGGGGTCGATTTTAAAGTCGCCCGTGTGGATGATCTTACCAATGGGCGTGTCGATGAAGAGGGCCGCAGCGTCGACAATGCTGTGATTCACTGGGACGGGCTCGAACGCAAAGTGTTTGAAGGAAATCTTTTCTCCCATTTTAAAAGGGATCAGACGGCATTTCGAAAAAAGCCCGTACTCTTCGAGCTTCTGAGTGAGCATTCGCGCCGTAAAGTCGGAAGCATAGAGAGGCGCGTTGATTCCGGCTTTCAAAAGAAAAGGAACGGCTCCGATGTGATCCTCGTGACCGTGAGTCAGGAGGATGGCTTTCACCTTTTCTTTTCGGTCTCGAAGGTAGGTGAAGTCCGGAATGACGAACTCGACGCCAAAGTGGTCGAGGTCTGAGAACATAATCCCGCAGTCGACGATGATGATCTCGTCCTCCCATTCGAGGACCATGCAGTTCATCCCGATTTCTCCGAGTCCTCCGAGTGGGATAATTCGTAGCCCTTTTGGGGGGTTCTTCGATCGACCGGTAGATTCAAGAATGGAAGAGAGACTCAAAGAGGGCGGTCCTTTCGCTTCGTGGCTGACCTGCTCGCGATACGAGAAGATCAGTTAGGAAATTCCGGCTGCACGAAGAATGGCTGGATCAAGGGTAGTCCCAGTCTTCAGTCCAGGGTTACTTTCGCCGGCAGAAGATTCATTCGATTTGTTGTCAAAAATACGAGCAATCCTTGCCGCTAAAACTTCAGCCGCAACATCGGTCTCTTCGCCTACGACAAGATCCGCAAACTGGCGCGTAGGCTCTAAGAACTCGTGATGCATTGGCCTGACGGTATCATAATATTGGCGGATGATGCTGTCGAGCGTACGGCCCCGTTCTCGAACGTCCCGATGCAAGCGGCGAATAAATCGGATGTCAGCTTCGACGTGAAGGTAAAGCTTCACATCGAACAGCTCCCGGATAGCAGGTTCCCAGAGCGTGTAAATTCCTTCGACGATGATCGCGCGACAAGGGCCGACGCGATGGGTTTCTTCGAGGCGACTGCTGGTTCGGAAATCGTAGACGGGAATGTCGGCCCCCTCACCCGCCTTTAGTTTTTCCAAGTGAGTTCTCAGGAGTGCCCAGTCGAAAGCATCGGGGTGGTCGTAGTTGGTTTCCCCGGCTGCAGTCACCAAGTGAGCAGGAAGAGTCGGCAAATAGTAGGAGTCTTGGTGAATGAGGGCGACCGATGAAGCAACTTCAGGCGGAAGGTGGCTGAAGATTTTGCGTGTGAAGGTCGTCTTTCCAGAGCCGGAGCCCCCGGCAATCCCAATCAGATGCATAGTTCCGCCTTTTCCCGTTTGGTTCAGGACAGCGGGGCCTTACCACAATTTACGCGGGATGCCAGCCGGCACATTAAATCTTAGGGCGATCGCTCTTCCATTTCTTTGGAATCTTCTCCCAGGACTCTTGAAACCGCTGGAGCACCTCCGCTTGGGGGGCGGAGGCGTCAACCGGCAACCGGATGCTATAACCAGCCGGAATCCTTAGTTTTCCAGACAAAACATCAGAATCCAGGGCGGGATTCAGGTCCTTCAGGACCGCGTGGGAGAGGGTCAGGTGCTCCATGAGACGGGGCATCTCAATGGAGTGGGAAAGAGGGATTTCGACCGCTTTCCAGGGCTCATCCTTCGCGATTTCTCCAAAATAGTGAGCCGAGTCCTGCTCGATTTCGATAGCGGCCAAGAGACAGGTAAAGAAGTTCGCGCTCGCAAAGCCAAAAGTCCGACTTCGGTATTGGTTGATGACGTCCTCCATGAGGCTTGAACCGATCGAGCGAACTGCCCGCATCATTCCTTGGCGTCCGTGGTTGTAAGCAGTCACGGCAAGCGGCCAAGACTCGAGGCTTTCATAGTTCTGCTTCAACAGACGAGCGGCCGCCCGCGTGGCTGCGACGGGATCGTTTCTCTCGTCGACCCATGCGTTAATCGTGAGAAAGTTGCGCCCCGTAGAGCGCATGAATTGCCAGATCCCGCTTGCGCCAACCTTCGAGCGCGCTTTCAGGTTGAAGCTGCTCTCGACAAAGGGAAGTCGAGTCAGCTCGACCGGAAGGCCCGCAGCTTTGAACTCTTGCTCCATCAGTGGAAGCCACCGACCTGACTTCGCAATCCCGGCCGCGAAGTAGTCACTTTGACCGGTTTGCCAGCGGAGTCTTTTTCTGTGGGCGGCATTGAGGAAGCGGTTCGGATCATCGCTCTCTTGAAAAAGTCCAAAGACGCGCTTCTGATCCTCGGTCTCCGGGGCTAGCCCCGCGCGCTGCCGCCGGTGCATCTCGAGCAAAGCGTTTCGCCAGCGAGCCTTTGACGCTCGGATCGATCGCTCCGTCGAGCCCGAGGCCGCACGGAGATCGACCACCTCGTAAACTTTGTCGATAAATTTCGCGTCGTGGATGACCCCGTGCTTACTGTCGTATTTTCCGTAAATCGTTTTCCAGAAATCGATTTGTTTTCGGAGTGCAGGGTTCTCGAGGGCTGACTTGATCTCGGGATTGAATATCAAAGGACCCGCCGAGGGCGTGGTTTCGATCACTTTTTCAGTCGAGTTGGCGAATGGGTATGCGCCCGTTGAGACCAGGAAAGTGAGAAGTGCCAAAAAGAGTGAGGGTTTTTTGAAATTCATTCACTTAAGGATCCTTCGAATTAGGATGATTGTCACGTCAGTCGATTTTGTTAGAGTTGTGAGGAGGAGCGCGATCTTGGGTCCCGCTCAGCCCTATATTTCGTCAAGGATTTGGACATTGATATGACTGGCCACCCGCACCACCGCGCTTCTTTGTTCCCTTGGCCCGAGCTCGCGGCGGCCACCCTCCCTGTTCTGTTTTTACTCCTCTCCTCAGGCTGCACACGAACAAGCATGCAGGGTTCAAGTGGTGAGAAATTGACGCCCGATCCGCAAGCCTATCGGATCCTCCTTGACCAAGCCCCGCAGACGCTCAACCCACGAATGGCGATTGATGCGATTGGGCAGCGTCTCGGCACACTTGTCTTCTCGGGGCTCACTCGGATTAACCAAGACCTCGCCGTTGTCCCGGATTTGGCGGAGTCCTGGAGTGTGGGCGATCAAGGCAGACTCTGGCGGTTTCGAGTTCGCGAAGGAATGAAAGACCACGAAGGCAAACCCATATCGGTTGCAAGCCTCGTCGAGTGTTTGGAGAACTATCGCACTGGAAAGCCTGTGTCGCGGATTCGGGCTGCATTTCCGTTTTGGGTGTCGACCAAGATGCAGGGTCAGTTCGTTGAGATACAACTTGAGAAGCCCGACGCCTATTTTCCAAGGAACTTGAGTTCGCTCCGCTATTTTCGAGTTCAAGGCCTGAAGGGCGCGTGCGTTGACCCGTCCTTCGCGGCGCCCGGAAGTCCGTGGATTGGCAGTGGGCCGTATTTTGTCCCCCCCAACCTCACCCAGTCAGACCAGCAGGAGTTTGATTTTCGCCCCGCCCAGGAGCGGTACACGCCGTTGCGATTTTTGGTGGTGCGCGATGAGCTCCAGCGCGTGATTCGGCTCTTGCGGGGCGAGGCCGATGTCGCACAAAATTCAATATCACTTACTCGGACTCGGTGGCTCTTGAGGGAGTATCCGGATAAGTTCAATATCATTGAGCGGCCGGGCGTGAATGTAAGTTATATCGCATTCAATTTGCGGGATCCCATTCTCTCGAAGCTTGCCGTTCGCGAGGCCTTGGCGCGAGCGGTCCCCCGCGAGAGCTTTGTACGAAACAAGATGGCGGGATTTGGCGTGCTGGCCGGTAGTCTTCTCTCCCCGCTCTTGCCTGAGAGCTATTCTGTACCGTTTGAAGAGAATGCGGCAAGAGCCGAAGAGTTACTCGACCAAGCGGGCTGGAAGCGCGGACGCGATGGCGTTCGTTTTAGGCTCAAATATCGAACGACACCGGTGCGGGATGGATTTGAGACCGCGCTTGTTCTTCAAGAGGCCTGGAAGAAAATTGGGGTTGTTTTGGAATTAGATGTCGTGGAGCCCGCAGCCTTCCTGAGCGGCATTCGGAATGGGGCCTTTCAGCTTTATTCATCGAGGTGGGTCGGCGTTGCGGATGGTTCGATTCTGCATCGGACGATGCGATCAGGGACTTCGAATAATCGGGTCGGTTATCGCGATTCCGAGGCTGATGCACTGCTCGACGCGCTCACCGCTACCGTCGAACTCGATCAACGCAAACCGACTGCGCAGATGCTGCAGAAGAAGATGATGGCCGATTTACCGTATTTTCCGCTCTGGTATTGGGGTAATGCGGTGGTGATCAGAAAGGACCGCGACCCGGGCTTAAGGTCGGAAGAGATCTCCATGAGCGGCGCCTTTGAGCCTCTTGCTGCGGCACTTTCGAAAAAGCGTTTCGATGGTCCTGCACCCGGTTTTCCGAAGGAGAAGCAGTCTTTATGAGTCAGCGGCGAGAAAACCATTCGAAGGCAGGCGGACGCGTGCTGGTGGAAAAGCTTCCTGAAAAAGGACAGAAAACAAGACTGACTCGTCCGGAATCCCACCACCTCATCTCGGTTCTTCGGATGCAAGCGGGAGATGAAATCGATGCGCTCGACGGCAAGGGCGGGAGCGCCCGATGCCGCATTTTGAAACAGGCGCAGTCTGAGGATGGCGCATCGTCGGATTATTTTCTCGAGTGGGTTGCCGACATGAGCCGGACTCAGCCTGCGACTGCTCGCGGGCCACAATTGATTTTGGGTATGGGGATCTTGAAGGGCGAGGCCATGGAGTGGGTGATTGAGAAATCAGTCGAACTCGGGGCGGATGAA